>WLND01000291.1 GCA_009726075.1 Actinomycetota bacterium | reverse complement strand
TCGTCGGCGAACTCGCGCTGCCCGAGCAGACTCCGCCGGTGGCGACGATCGTGTGCGTGCATCCGCTGCCGACTCATGGCGGCATGATGGATAGCCACGTTCTGCGGAAGATGGCCTGGCGCCTGCCCGCGCTCGCCGACATCGCCGTCCTGCGATTCAACACGCGTGGCACCACGAGCGCGGCCGGCACGAGCGACGGAGCCTTCGACGAGGGCCGTGGTGAGGGGCTGGACCTCGCGGCCGCAATCGCCGAGACGGTCGAACGGGGCCTGCCGGCCCCGTGGCTCGTCGGGTGGTCGTTCGGCACCGATGTCGTGATCAAGCACGGCAACGTCGACCCGGTCCGGGGTGCCGTCCTCCTTTCGCCCCCCCTTCGCTTCTCGACCGACGCCGACCTCGACCAATGGGCCGCGAGCGGTCGGCGCCTTTCCCTGCTCGTCCCGGAGTTTGACGACTACCTGCAACCCGAGGCCGCGCGGGCTCGTTTCGCGAGGGTGCCCCAGGCCGAGGTCGTCGGCGTGGACGATGCCAAGCACCTGTGGGTCGGGGAGCGGCATGTGTCGCGGGTCCTGAGCGAGATCGTCGCGCGCGTCGCGCCGGAGCACGCCCCGCTGCCGACCACGTGGGCCGGCGACATGACGAGATGGAGTGACCTGTGAGCAGTGGCCAGGTAGCAGTCCTGCTCCACGCCTTTCCGTGCGACGGGAGCATGTGGTCAGCTCAGGCCGATGCACTGTCGGCCGCCGGGTGGGATGTCCTCGTTCCAGACCTGCCCGGGTTCGGCCGCAGTGACCTCATCGACGGCGCGCCGAGCATCGATGCTGTCGCAGACACGGTGCTGCGGCAGCTCGCGGCCCAACGCATCGATCGGGCGGTGCTCGGCGGGCTCTCACTCGGCGGATACGTGGCCATGGCGATGCTCCGCAAGGCACCGGCGAAGTTCTCGGCCGTCATGCTCTGCGACACCAAGGCATCGGCTGACGGCGAGCAGGCGATCGCCAATCGCGAGCGACTAGCCGAGGCCGTGCTCGCTGAGCCAGGCGACTGCGGGCGAATCCTGCGCGAGTCAGTGCTGCCGGGCCTGCTCGGGGCGACGACCTTCGCGCGTCGGCCGGCCGTGGTCGAGGAGGTCACAGCGTGGCTCGACGCAGCCCGTCCCGCGACGGTGGCCTGGTACCAGCGCGCGATGGCGGCCCGGCCGGAGTCGTTCGACACCCTGGCTGCCCTGACCGTGCCGACCCTCGTGCTCTGGGGCGAGCAGGACACCCTGAGCCCAGCGGCTGATCAGCGCGCCATGCTCGACGTGCTGCGACGAGGCACGGAGCACCGGGTGGCCGAGTCCGGACACCTCTCCGCGACGGAGTGCTCGGCCGACGTCAGTGGGGCAATCGTCGGATTCCTCGAGTCGGCGCGACCCGCGTTCGTATAGGTTCGTCGGTGAGGAGCGGCGTGCAGTGAGCAACAGAACGAGTGGTCCCGACGGCGGACGGCGGCGATCAGAACTCCTCGACGCCATCTTCGATGCAGTAGACGGCGACTCCGGCCAGGAGTCGACGCCCGAGAACCGACTCTTTCGGGCCAGGGCTCTCGAGCAGATCAACGTGGCCAAGCAGCTCGACAACCTCCTGCCCCTGACGTCGCTTCGAACGTGGATCGCGCTCGCTGGGGTCGCCCTTCTCATCGGTGCCGGGCTCGTCTACGCCGGGGGAGTCGTCCAGACGTCCGCAGTGCGGGCGGTCGGCAGGACGGTGGCCTCGCCCGGGATCGCCGTTGCAGCGAGTCCCGCCGACGCCGTCATCACGGACGTGCTCGTCATCGAGGGCGAGCGCGTGTCGCAGGGGCAGGTGGTGGCGACCGGCGTCGCGCCCGGCGGCGTGGCCGTTCAGGTGCAGGCGCCCATCGACGGCACCGTGTGGCAGCAGCTCATCTCGACCGGCCGGACCGCCTTCGTCGGCGATGCTGTCACGACCATCCTGCCGATCGGCAGCGACCGCTCAGTGCTCGTTGCCGTTCCTGAGCGGCTGACGGCCGACCTCGTCCAAGGCTTGGCGGCGAACGTCAGCGGGCGCTTCGGTGTCGTGACCGGCGAGGTGATGTCCGTGTCTGCGGCGCCGATACCAGCGGATATCGCGATGGAGCGCCTTGGCGTCACCCTCGCATCCGATGAGCCGGTGATGATCGTGTCGTTGGCCCTCGACGGGGTGATCCAGGCGGGTACCGAAGCCAGCGTCGAAATCGTCGTCTCCCAGCAGACCCTCCTCGAGCAGTTGACGAGCCTGCGTTGACGTCGTCCGCCGCGAAGCGTTCCAGGGCACGGGTGAAGGTTCCGCAGTTGCTGCAGATGGAGGCGACCGAATGCGGCGCCGCCAGCCTGGGCATGGTGCTCGGCGCGCATGGGCGCTTCGTCGCCCTCGATGAACTTCGGGTTGCCTGCGGTGTCTCGAGGGACGGCGCCACCGCACGCAATATCGTGGTGGCCGCCCGCTCGTACGGGCTGCAGACGAAGGCCTACAAGCGCGAGCCACAGCAGCTCAAGGCGTTGACCTTCCCCCTCATCGTCCATTGGAAGTTCTACCACTACCTCGTCGTCGAGGGCTGGTACCCCGGGGGGTGGTACCTCGCCGACCCAGCCGAGGGCGCTCGTACCTGCGACGATGACGAATTCGATCGATCGTTTACCGGTGTGGCGATGGAGTTCATCCCGGGGCCCGACTTCAGCGCGGGCGGCAAGCGGGCGGGGGTCGTGGGTCGATTGCTCTCCGCTGCGGGTCGAGTGGGGCCGGCGATCCTTGCCGCGGCACTCATCGGCCTCCTCCTTCTCGTGCCGACCATGCTCATTCCGCAGATCATGAGCTTGTTCGGCAACGACCTCAGCGGCACCGTCGGTATCTCTGCGGTTGCCGCACTGGTCGGGCTCACGATCGCCTTCACCGTGCAGACGGTTCTTCGCTCGCTTCAGGGCCTGCTGTCCATTCGGCTTTCCACGAAGGTGTCGCTTCGGCTCTCCGCGTCGGTCGTGCAGCGACTCCTTCGGTTGCCCGCCGCCTTCCACGCCCAGCGTGGAGCGTCCGCAATCGCGCAGCGTGCCTTTCTCATCGACGAGATGAGCGTCGGGATCTCCGCGCTCACGATGACGCTGAGCGCGGCGGTCCTCACCTGCGTCACGGCCGAAATCGTCCTGCTGGTCATCGACGTGGCCACCGGAGTTGTCGCCCTGGCCATCGCCGCGGTGACCGCGCTCGTGCTGCGCGGTTCCTTGCTCAAGGCGAGGAACGAGGCGGCAAAGGTGATGGTCGAGACGGTCGAGGTCGGCGCGATGATGGCGGCGGCCCTCTCGCAGGTCGAGTCGATCAAGGCCTCGGGCTCGGAGGACGGCATCATCGCGCGGGGTGTCGCAGCGCAGAATCGACGGCTGGAGGCGGAGCAGCGCATCGGCCTGCGCATGATCGGGCTCGACGCCATCCCGGCGTTGCTCATCGCCGCAGGCACCATCGTCATCACCGGGGTGGCCATGGCCCAGGTCGTGGCCGGACGGTTGGATCCTGGCTCGCTCCTGGCGATACTGGCGCTGACGGGCATCATGCTCGGGCCGCTGTCGCAGATCGTGGCCGCTGTCGGCCAGGCACAAATGCTGCGCCCGACCCTCGATCAGGTTGACGACGTCCTTGAGGCAGACCTCGAGCTCGACGAGGCCGACGAGGCCGGCGAACC
>WLND01000290.1 GCA_009726075.1 Actinomycetota bacterium | reverse complement strand
CTCGCGTGGCTCGATTCGGCCCAGCCCGATGTGCTGGCGATCCAAGAGCTCAAGTGCACGGACGAGGCATTCCCGACCCTGCAGATTCAGGCGCTCGGTTACGAGGTCGCAACTCACGGCACCGGCCGCTGGAACGGCGTGGCGGTGCTGAGCCGGGTCGGGCTCGAGGATGTGACCCGAGGCCTTATCTCGCAGCCGCAGTATGAAGGGGCGGACGAGCCCCGGGCCATTGCCGCGACCTGCCAGGGCGTGCGGGTCTGGGGGGTCTACGTCCCGAACGGCCGCGAGCCCGACCACGCTCACTTCGCCTACAAGCTCGACTGGTTCGCGGCCCTGAAGAACACGGTGGCCGCCGAACTGGCAGCCGCCCCCGACCGTCCGCTCGCGATCATCGGCGACTTCAATGTCGCACCGACCGACGACGATGTCTGGGACATCGCGGCATTCGAGGGCAGCACCCACGTGACCGAGCCAGAGCGCGCTGCGCTGACGTCCCTCCGCGAACTCGGGCTCACCGACGTCATGCCTCGATCCCTCAAGGGAAACCCCTACACCTTCTGGGACTACCGAAACGGCGCCCTCCACCGAGGCTGGGGCATGCGCATCGACCTCATCTACGCCAACGCCGGCTTCGCCGGGCACGTCACCGACGCGTACATCGATCGCGACGAGCGCAAGGGCAAGGGCGCCTCCGACCACGCGCCCGTCGTCGTCGATCTGGACCTGGGCTGACCATGAGCATCACGGTTCGAACGATCACCGCGGCCCAGCACCGAGAGTGGGTTGCGGGTAGGCCGAGTGTGTCATTCCTGCAGCTGCCCGAATGGGGCGCGGTCAAGGCCGGCTGGCAGCATGAATCCCTCGGCTGGTTCGAGGGATCTCAGCTCATCGGCGCCGGGCTCGTCCTGTTTCGATCGGTGCCCCGGGTGCCGAACCGGTCGCTGGCCTACCTACCCGAGGGCCCAGACATCGACTGGATGCGCGAGCGCCACCCGGCGCTGAGCCTCGACGACTGGCTCAAGCCGCTGCTCGCGCACTGCCGCGCTCGCGGTGCCTTCCAGGTGAAGATGGGCCCGCCCATCGCCACCCGACGCTGGCAGGCCGACACCATCAAGAAGGCCATCGCCGAGTGGTCGGACGGCTCACCCAATCCGCCAGCGCGCATCAGCCAGACGCTGGCCGACTGGCACTCGCCGAGCGGGATGAAGGTCGTCGAGCGGCTCCAGATCATGGGCTGGGCCCAGGAGGCCGGCGACGATGCCGGGTTCGGCGACGTCCAGCCGCGCTTTGTCTTCCAGATCGCCCTTCGCGACCGCTCGCTGGACGATATCTTCGCCGGGTTCAACCAGCTGTGGCGGCGCAACATCCGAAAGGCAGAGAAGGCCGGTGTCACCGTCACCCTCGGCGGCATCGACGATCTCGCCGCCTTCCACGCGATCTACGTCGAGACCGCCGCCCGCGATCACTTCACGCCGCGGGGCCTCGAGTACTTCCAGCGGATGTGGCGCAAGCTCAACCACGATGGTCAGGCACGGCTTGCGCTGTACCTCGCCCACCACGACGATCACCTCGCGGCCGCCACGCTCATGGTGACGGTCGGCACGCACGCCTGGTACTCGTACGGCGCCTCGACCACGGCCGACCGCGACGTGCGGCCGTCCAATGCCCTCCAGTGGCGCATGATCAGCGATGCCCATGCCGCCGGGTGCCACGTATACGACCTGCGCGGCATTGCCGACACCCTGAACCCCAGCGACCACCTGTTCGGCCTCGTGCAGTTCAAGGTCGGCACCGGCGGGTTCGCTCAGGAGTACGTCGGCGAATGGGATTACGTGCTGCGCCGCACCTGGGCGAAGGCCTTTGCCCTCTACCAGTCACGAAAGGGGTAGCCAACGTGTCCTTCGTCCTGTCCGTCGACGCCGATCGATGGCGCACGCACCTCGAAGCCGTCTGCGCCGCGGCGGGCCGTGATCTGGTGCCGGTCATCAAGGGCAATGGGTACGGCCTGGGGCAGGTAGCGCTGGCCGCCGAGGCTGATCGGCTCGGGTGCCGGACGCTCGCTGTCGGCACGGTGCACGAGACGCGGGAGATCCTCGGCGCGACGACCGGAGACGTCATCGTCCTCGAGCCCTTTGAGCCGCGCGATGCCGCTGCCAATGTCGCCTGGGAACGGATCCTGTCCTGCCCTGACTCCGCCCGACTCGTCCGAACGGTGTCCTCGGCCGCCGCCCTGCGGTCGCTGGCCGAGGCTTCCGGGAGCGCCCGGGTGCTCATCGAGGCGCGCACGTCGATGCATCGCTTCGGCATGGACGAGCGCGAGTTGCTGGGCGTGCTCGCAGACACCGTCGTCCGTGATGCCATTGCGCACGGGAGGCTCGAGGTGCTCGGACTCTCGCTGCACCTGCCGATGGCCCAGCCCGCCGACGAGGTCGCGATTCGAGGGGTGGACGCCGGCAGCGCTCGCGTGCGCGAGGTCGCTCGCTGGGCCGGCATCTGGCGGGCCGAGGCAGATTCACTGGCCTCGCTGGCGGCGACCCTGTGGGTGTCGCACTGCTCCGACGACGAGCTTGCTGAAGTCGGACGGCTGGCGCCCCGCGTGGCTCTGCGCCCGCGCATCGGCACCCGGCTCTGGCTCGGCGACCGAGGGTCGCTGGCCGTGGCCGGGACCGTCCTCGCTGTTCACCCACTGCCGCACGGCACGCATGTCGGCTACCGCCAGCGCACCGGTCCTAGGGACGGCACCCTCGTGGTTGTCTCCGGGGGCACGGCGCACGGCATCGGACTGAGTGCGCCATCGCCCGCGGGCTCGGTTCGACAGCGCGTGGTCACCGCCGGTACGGGTGCGCTCGACGCGGCCGGACGTTCGCTTTCGCCCTTTACCTGGGCGGGCAGCCGGCGCTGGTTCGCCGAGCCGCCGCATCAGCACCACTCCATGGTGTGGCTGCCGAAGGGCTGCGTGGTGCCGAGCGTTGGCGACGCCCTCGCGGCCGACGTCCGCTTCACCACCTCACGCTTCGACGCAGTGCAAGGCCTCGCCTAACCAAAGCAACCAAACCAGCCAAACCAACCAAAGCGACCCCACCCCTCCCCGTCATTTGCGCCGGATAGTGGCTGAAACGACCGGTTGGTTGCGCTGGTCATTTGCGCCGGATAGTGGCTGAAACGACCGGGTGGGGGTGGTTAGGGGACGACCTTCAGTGAGGTGAGCACCCTTGTCCCCAGGGCCGTCTCGCCGGTCAGGGTGACGCGTTCCGCCACGGCCGGATCATCGGATGCCAGCCGGCCAGACATGAGGTCGAGCAGGTCGGGCCAGCTCGCCGTCAGGGTCAGGTCTGGATCCGCTCCCGAAATCTCGACACCGCGCCCCTGCTCATCGACCGTGACCTGCAGCGTCAGGGCAATGACCGGGCCGGTCACCCGCACCTCGAGGGTCGTGCCGATCGGTGCGGCAGCGGCCTTGGCCCAGATGGCAGTCAGGCTACTGAGCAGGTGGCCAGCGGTGATTCGGCCGGCCGCGCAGTCGAGCCGGTCGGGCAAGCCGAGCGCCTGTCGAATATCGAGCTCATGGAGCCAGGCGTCCAGGGTGCGCATCGTGAGCACTCTGCGGAGCGGGCGATCGGAGCCGAATGGCCCCATCACCATCGCGGAAAGGTCATGCGGGCCCTCGGCCAGTTGCGCAGCACGGCGAGGCACCACGGCGTCGAACTCGGCGAG
>WLND01000029.1 GCA_009726075.1 Actinomycetota bacterium | reverse complement strand
GGCCGTCAGTGCTGCGACCGCGCTGGAGTACGTCCTGCCACGCTGGCGGTCTGAGGCAGACCGGGCGCACGACCTCGTCGAAGCGATCCGCGTGGCGGCCGGGGCTATCCCTGACGTGGAGGTGCTCGGAGACCCCGTCGATCGGCTCCCCCATCTCGTGACCTTCTCGGCGCTGTACGTGTCAGGCGAGGCTCTCGTCACCGAACTGGACCGCCTCGGCATCGCAGTCTCAAGTGGGTCCGCATGTGTTGCCGAATCCGCGCGACCCAGCCACGTCCTGGCCGCCATGGGCGCGTTCACCGGCGGAAACGTGCGCGTATCGCTCCCGTTCGGCTGCACTGAAGCGACAGTGCAGCGCCTCATTGATGCACTGCCGGCCGCCGTGGCTCATGCGCGCGGCGAGGCGCTGCGCGCATGAAGGTCGATGTGTGGCTCGATGAGCGCGGTCGTCGCTGCCCCCTGCCCGTGATCGCCCTCCTGAAGGCTTCGCAGGCCTATTCCGCGGGCGAGGTCATCGCAGTGATGTCGGACGATCCTGCAGCCGCGTTCGACATCCCGGCGTGGTGCCGGCTGAAAGGGGCGTCCTACGTCGGCGACATCGAGCCCCCGGACGGCGGAGGCGGGCGGGCGTACGTCGTCGGCCTCCCCCGTCCGACGCCGCCGCTGGCCTGACCCCGGCCGCACTGCAGAACCACGATGGCGCGTCCCCCATCGGGACCTCAACCAAGGCAGGGAGGCTCAGCCAGCGCCGCCTTCAGGGCCCGCACGTAATCGCCCCTCGGGATCTCGATCGCCCCGAGAGACGTCAGGTGCTCAGTCGCCCATTGGACGTCCAGCAACCGCGTGCCGCCGCACTCCCTGAGGCGTCCGACCAACGCCATCAGCGCGACCTTCGACGCGTCCGCCTCCCGATGGAACATCGACTCCCCCGCGAAAAGCCCACCGATCTCGACCCCATAGAGACCACCGACGAGGCGCCCGTCGCGGCGAACCTCGACCGAGTGCGCCCATCCCAGCGCGTGGAGCGAACTGAATCCCGCGATGATGTCGTCATTGATCCAGCGCTCGTCATCGGGCCTTTCGCCGCAGGCTCTGATGACGTCGTCGAATGCGGTATCGAAGGTGACCTCGAAGCGCCGCGCAGACTGCCGCATCGACCGTGTGACCCGAAAGCCATCCAGGGGAAGGACGCCGCGCGGATCCGGTGACCACCAGCCGATCTCGCCGCCATCGAGGTGCATCGGGAACAGGCCCGATCGATAGGCCTCAAGCAAGGTGCCCGGCTCGAGATCTGCGCCAGCGCCGACCACATTGCTGCCGGGATCTGCCTTCAGCGGATCGGGCAGTCGCCAACGGCAGGGGCCGGGCTCAATCGGCATGGGCCCCGCTACGGCCTCGGGCAGGACACGTGCGGCTCGACATCAGCCGCCGCGTCATCACCATAGGCACGGGCCATCCGCTCGAGGAAGTGCAGCTGAGCGAGTTCGTACTCCTGCGTGCCGATGGTCTCGATGACATAGGTGGCAAGGAGGGCCCCGAGCTGGGCGGAGCGCTCATCGGCCAATCCCCAGGACTGGCCGGCCAGGAATCCGGCACGGAATGCATCGCCCACGCCGGTGGGATCGGCACGGCGATCCTCCTCGGCCACGGCCACCGTGACCGTGGGCTCGCCTCGGCGCTCAATGCGCGCGCCCTGGGGGCCCAGGGTCGTGATTCGCGTCTCGACGATCGCCGCGATATCGCGCTCATTCCATCCGGTCTTCTGATGGATGAGGGCCGACTCGTACTCGTTGGTGAACAGGAAGGTCGCCCCCTCGACGAGGGGCTTGATGTCGTCGCCCTCCATGCGGGCCAACTGCTGCGACGGGTCAGCCGCGAACGGATACCCGCGGAATCGGCACTCTTCGGTGTGTCGAAGCATTGCCTCGGGGTCGTTCGCGCCGATCAGGACGACGTCGGCCTCGCCGACGAGGTCGACCACCGGCCTGAGCTCGATGTTTCGAGCCTCGGACATCGCGCCCGGGTAGAACGAAGCAATCTGGTTCTGGTCGAGATCGGTGGTGCAGATGAAGCGAGCCGTGTGGCGAGACTCGGACACGTGCACGCCTCGGGTATCGACGCCGTGGCGCTGGAGCCAGGACTCGTAATCGGCAAAGTCGGGACCCACTGCGCCCACGAGTACGGGCTTGAGACCCAAGCACCCCATGCCGAACGCGATGTTCGGAGCGACTCCGCCGCGTCGAACTTCGAGCTCATCGACGAGGAACGACAACGAGATCTTGTCGAGCTTGTCGGAGACGAAGGAATCGGCGAACCGACCCGGAAACGTCATGAGGTGATCGGTTGCAATGGAACCAGTGATGAGGACAGCCACGTCGGCAGACCCTATCGGCCCACGACCGCGAACTCAGCAGGGCCCGGAGTGGTCTCACTCCGGGCCCTGCTGTCGTTGCGGTTCGTTCTAGCTGAAGGAGTCACCGCAGGCGCACGAACTGCCGGCGTTCGGATTGTCGATCGTGAAGCCCTGCTTCTCGATGGTGTCGACGAAGTCGATCGTGGCGCCGCTGAGGTACGGGGCGCTCATGCGATCGGTCACGACGCCGACGCCGCCGAAGTCCTTCACGACATCGCCATCGAGGCTGCGATCGTCGAAGAAGAGCTGGTAGCGAAGGCCGGAGCAGCCGCCGGGCTGGACCGCCACGCGCAGCGCTAGGTCGTCGCGGCCCTCGGACTCCAGAAGGGTCTTGACCTTGATTGCCGCAGTTTCGGTGAGCACGAT
This sequence comes from Actinomycetota bacterium, assembly GCA_009726075.1. Taxonomy (GTDB): domain Bacteria; phylum Actinomycetota; class Actinomycetes; order S36-B12; family S36-B12; genus WLND01. The sequence continues at coordinate 7,419 of WLND01000029.1, read as the reverse complement.
GCCATCGGTGGTGATGGTCTCGGCCTCGGTCGAGGTATCAGCCGTCATTGGAATGTCCCTTTCAGGTGGACGCGTTTTGAGGAGTCTACGACGCCTGTAACGGATCGCCACCTTTCAGTATTCCGGGCACGGCTCTCCCATGGTCTGGGCGGCTGCAATGGCGCGAATGTCAGGACGCCGTGGACAATGCTCATATGACCGAACTGCTCCACGATCCGCAGCCCACTCCGCTCGCTCTGCTCCTCTTGGGCAAGGGGTCTGATCCCGACAGCGAACGGGGTGTCGAGTGCCCTGGGGCCCTTCCAGCGGCGTCGGATCCGGGCCTGGTCGAGCGGGCTGCCGCCGCCAAGGCTGCGCTCGGCGATCGGGTCTTCGTCCTCGGTCACCACTACCAGCGCGACGAGGTCATTGCCTTCGCCGACGTGACAGGCGACTCCTTCAAGCTCGCCCAGCAGGCGGCTGCCCACCCCGAGGCAGAGTTCATCGTCTTCTGCGGCGTCCACTTCATGGCGGAGAGCGCCGACATCCTCACTTCTCCCGCCCAACAGGTGATCCTCCCCGACCTCGCTGCCGGCTGCTCGATGGCCGACATGGCCGACATCATCGAGGTCGAGGCGTGCTGGGAAGCCCTGGCGCAGGCCGGCATCGCGGATGCCACCGTGCCCGTGACCTACATGAACTCGACCGCAGCCATCAAGGCGTTCACCGGTCGACACGGCGGCTTGGTGTGCACCTCGAGCAATGCCCAGCGCAGCATGGAGTGGGCCTTCGAACGCGGCGAGAAGGTCCTGTTCCTTCCCGACCAGCACCTCGGCCGCAATACCGCGGTCTTCGATCTTGGGCTCTCGCTCGACGACTGCGTCGTGTTCAACCCATTCAAGCCGAACGGCGGTCTCAGCCTTGACGAGCTGAGGGCTGCCAAGGTCATCCTGTGGCGCGGTCATTGCTCGGTGCACGGCCGGTTCACCGCCGACGAGGTCGACGAGGTTCGGGTCCGGGTCCCTGGTGTCAATGTCATCGTGCATCCCGAGTGCCAGCACGAAGTGGTGGCAAAGGCCGACTACGTCGGTTCAACCGAGAAGATCATCAGCACCATCGCCGCAGCCGAGCCCGGCACCGCCTGGGCCGTCGGCACCGAGTTGAACCTCGTGAAGCGCCTCGCCACCATGAATCCCGACAAGTCCGTTGTCTACCTCGATCGCACCGTCTGCTTCTGCGCGACGATGAATCGCATCGACCTGCCCCACCTCGTCTGGGTCCTCGAATCGATCATCGCAGGCAACGTGGTGAACCGGATCGAAGTCGATCCTGACACCGCCCATTGGGCCAAGGTGGCCCTCGACCGCATGCTGGCGCTGCCCGGCGCGGCCCTCCCCAAGGACTAGCAGCGCCTAGAGCCCCGGAGCACCCCAGACCGCGAACCAGCGCGACACGTCAGGTTCGACCGGGAGTTCCTTGGCCAGCATGTCGCGGATCCGGATCTCAAGCACATTGTCGCGGCGCTCACCAGCACCCCGCTCGGGGGCGAACGGGTAGAACGTGCCGCGCTTGAACAGGTAGACCATCGCGACCGCACGGTCGTCGGGGTCACGGAATGAGACGAGAGAGCACAGCAACTGCGGGCCGAAACCTGCCGCGAGCAGCGACGAGTTCACCGCATGGAGGTCCGTCACGACTCCGGATAGGTCGACAGGGTCGGTTCGAACGAGGATCCACGTGAAGCCGTACTCATCGCCGATGAGCTCAACCGGAGGTCCGCCGTCGGCATCGAGGAGCTGCTGCACCTCCGCTTGCACATCGGCGAAGGCTCGTCCCTCAGGCGCCCTGAAGGCGACGGAGCCCCGTCCGGTCGCAAGCATGTCGAGGTCGACCTGGAGCGTGATCGCAGCCGACGGCAGGGCGAAGAGCGCATCGAGGTTGGGCTGAACAGCCTTGCGCCGGCCCAGGAGCGAATCCATGAATCCCATGATCGATCAGCGATCGCCGAGCTCGGCTGAGATGCGGGCAAGCTGGCCCAGGCGCCTGTCGAGGGAGGGGTGAGTGGCGAGCATGCCTTCGAGGCTGAACCCCCGGCCTCCGCCGAGCGCGGGAAAGAAGGCAAAAGCGCTCACTGGCTGCATCGCGCGCAGGTCGCGGTTCGGAATCTGCGCCATGTCGCCGGAGATCTTCTGCAGGGCCCGAGCCAGAGCGGTCGGACGACCGGTAATCAGCGCTGCCCCACGATCGGCCCCAAGTTCACGGTAACGCGACAGGGCTCGGATGAGGAGGAAGGACACTGCGTAGACGACGAGGCTCACGAGTGTGACGACAATGAACACGATGGCGGCATTCTGATCTCGTCGGTCGCGTCCCATCGATCCCCACATCGCCGTGCGCGCGATGAACCCCGCAAGAATCGCGGTGAAGGACGCGATGGTCATCACCGTGACGTCGCGGTGGGCCACGTGGGAGAGCTCGTGCGCGAGCACGCCCTCGAGTTCCTCTTGATCGAGGCGGCGGAGGAGCCCGGTGGTCACGACGACGACCGATCGCTTGTGGCTGCGTCCGGTGGCGAAGGCGTTCGGCACATCGGTATCAGCGATGCCCACCCGCGGCTTGTCCATATCGGCGAGCGCGCACAGCCGGTCGACGACGGCATGTAATTGCGGAGCCTGCTCGGGCGTGACGATCACCGCCCGCGAGGCTGCGAGGGCCAGGGAGTCCGAGAACCACCACTGGCCCAGCAGCAGCGCGCCACTGATGCCGATGACGAACACGGCATCGAATCCCACGGAGTACAGCACCGCCGCCAGAATGACGTAGAGGATCCCGAGTCCGGAGATCGTCGCGATCATCCGGATAGTCAGGCCCCGATCGGCGCCGTACCTCGTGCGAGCCATGGGCAATCAGCCCTTGATCGCCTCGGGCGATCCACCAGAGCCGAGCTCAAGCTTCATTTTCGCGAGCTGCGCGTTGACGTCCTGCTCGCTTGCCATTGCCTCGAGTTCCGCGGTGATGCTGTCCTTGCCCAGACCCGAGACATCCTCGAGCGCACCGGAGGAGACCAGCTCGTCGATGGCGCTGGCGCGAGCCTGCATCTGTGCCGTCTTATCCTCCGCGCGCGATACGGCGAGGCCGACATCACCGAGCTCGGAGGAGATCCCTGCGTACGCCTCGTTGATCTTCGTCTGCGCCTCGGCTGCAGAGTAGGTCGCCTTCAGCGTCTCCTTCTTGGTGCGGAACGCCTCGACCTTGGTCTGAAGCTGCTGCGCCGACGCGGTGAGCTTCTCCTCCTGCGCCTGAAGGGTGGCGAGCTGGGCCTGCAGGTCTGCGAGCTGCTGGCGTAGGCCGCTGGCGCGGGTCAGGGCCTCGCGCGCGAGGTCCTCGCGGCCTCCGGCGAGGGCCGCGCGGGCCTGCTCGTCGAGCTTGGCGCTCTGCTGGTCGATCGTCTGGATCTGGAGTTCGAGTCGCTTGCGGCTCGTCGCCACGTCGGCAACGCCGCGGCGAACCTTCTGGAGCAGTTCCATCTGCTTCTCGTACGAGTAGTCCAGAATCTCCCGCGGGTCCTCGGCGGCGTCCAGCGCCTTGTTCGCCTTGGACTTGAAGATCATCGTGAATCGTTGCATGAGTCCCATTGCCGCTCTCCCTCTGTGACAGCCAGTGTTGAATTAACCCTAGAGGGTGTTTGGCCTCCTGACGACGGCGTACGGCAGTCGCGTCCGCCATGGCCTCAAGGGGAAGTAGGCTCCACACGTGTTCGGACGCAGCGACAAGACCTCAGCCCAGACTCCCCCCTCGCTCCCCGAGGCCGATCACGAGGGCGGCAAGGGCCGGCCTACGCCGTCACGCCGGGAGGCTGAGGCGGCGCGCAAGCAGAACATCAAGATCCCGAAGGACGCGAAGGGCGCCAAGAAGGCGACTCGTGAGCGCGATCGAGAGGCACGCGATCGCCAGCGCAAGGGCATGATGGCCGGCGACGAGCGTTATATGCCTGTTCGCGACCGCGGGCCGGCGAGGTCGTTCGCCCGCGACTTCGTCGATGCACGGTTCACCCTGGCCGAGGTCTTCATCTTCGTGGCAGTCGGCGTGCTCCTGCTCGGCTTCATCAAGCAGCAGGTGGTTCAGACCTGGGTCTCCATCGGCTTCTTCGCCTTCACCGCCATGATCGCTGTCGACATGATCGTCCTGCTCGTCCAATTGAGCATGCGGAGTAAGAAGCAGTTCCCGGACGCGAAGGATCGCAAGGGCCTCTTGCTCTATGCATCACTGCGCACCCTGCAGTTGCGGCGACTGCGCCTGCCACCCCCGCGCGTCAAGCGCGGCGGCGCCCCCAAGTCCTAGGCCCACCCCACCCGGTCATTTCGTCCGGATTCCGGGCCAGTCGCACGAATCGGACGCTGTGACGTCCGTATTGATTCATCTCACCCAAGGGACCTGCGCCCAACAGTTCGACTGAAGCCGAAGCGCCCCCTGGTCATTTCATCCGGATTCCGGGCCAGGTGCGCGAATGAGGGCCCACCGGGGCTGGATTCCTGCATCCGACCCCGAATCCGGATGAAATGACCGGGGGGGTGGGTTAGGCCGGTTCTAGGCCCATTGGGCCGTAGACGACTCGGTCGCCATCGAGCAACGTGACCTGCTCTACCCCGGCGTCAAGCAACGCACGCCACGATTCGCCGATCCACGACTCCGCCTCCGCCTGCGACGGGAACCCGGACGTTACCGCCGCCTCGGGCACCGGCGACACCACGCTGCCATCGGCCTTCTCGTACCGCCAGGTCCACTGCATCGGTGCTCCATTCATCGTGGGGGTCGCCATCGCCGGTTGGCCTAGGGCCGTGGGTTCGGCGACATGGTCAGGCTTGGATCAGTCTGGACGATGCCCCCGAGCGCTGCGTCGATGGCCTCCATCGCGTCGATCGGGAGGACGACTCCGGACGCCTTCACGTTGTCGTCGATCTGGCGCGGGTTTGAGGCTCCGATGATCGCGGACGACACATTCGGGTTCTGCAGCACCCAGGCGATGGCCAGCTGAGCCGGGGTCAGGCCAAGGTCGGCCGCGATCGGCAGCACCCCCTGCACCGAGTTCAGGACCTCGTCGTTGAGGAACCGGGCCTCGAGGCTGCCAGGCTCGGGCCCGAGGGCCCTGCTCCCGGCCGGCGCCGCTGCGCCGGGCAGGTACTTGCCCGTAAGCACGCCCTGGGCGACGGGCGACCACACGATCTGACCAACGCCCAGCTCCTCGCAGGCCGGCACGACCTCAGCCTCGATGATGCGCCAGAGCATCGAGTACTGCGGCTGGTTGGCGACGAGACGGTCGAACCCCATGTCTGCGGCGATTGCCACGGCGGCGCGGATTTGCTCGGCCGTCCACTCGGAGACCCCCACGTAGAGCACCTTGCCCGAGCGCACGAGATCGTCGAACGCGCGGAGCGTCTCGTCGAGCGGCGTGAAGTAGTCGTAGCGGTGGGCCTGGTAGAGGTCGACGTAGTCGGTCTGCAGTCGGCGCAGTGACCCGTCTATCGACTCCATGATGTGCTTGCGCGAGAGCCCACGGTCATTGACCCCGGGCCCGGTCGGGAAGTAGACCTTGGTCAGAACCTCGAGGCCCTCGCGGCGCTGCCCGGCCAGCGCCCGGCCCAGGACCTCCTCTGCCAACGTGCCTGCGTAGACATCGGCGGTGTCGAAGGTCGTGATGCCCGCGTCGAGGGCCGCGTGCACCGTTGCCCGCGCGGTGTCCTCGTCGATCTGCGACGCATGGGTGATCCAGTTGCCGTAGGTGATCTCGCTGACGAGCAGGCCGCTGCGGCCCAGATGGCGATGCTGCATGATCGAACCCTAGGCGGCAGCAGCCAGGCTCGCGCCCCCTAGGAACCCTGTTCTCCTTTGACATGCCGGCCCGAACGTGGTCGGATCGCGCTACAACTTCATCCACGCGATCGAATCCAGGGGAAGACCGGTGCGAATCCGGCGCTGTCCCGCAACCGTGAGTCCGCAAGGACGAGTCGGAATACCTGGCGGTCGCGAGCGGCTCCAACCGTCGAGGTAACGGCACGGAGCCCGGGTCACTCCCGGTCTCCCCTTGCATTCAGTCATTGGCATCCATGCCAGCGGCTGCGCGCGAGGGGTGTTCTTTCGGAGGTTTCACGGGCATTCGTCCTGAACCGCTCCCATGAGAAGGACAACCATGACCGGCACCACCCTCAAGAGATTCGCCGCCGGCGCCGCGGCAGGCGCACTCGTCTTCGGCATCGTCGCCCAAGTACCCGCGAGCGCAGCTCCGTCGAGCGACGTCGGCCTGTTCGGGGGCGCCGATCCGACCTACGACGGCGTCTTTCGCCAGTCGCTCGCAATCATCGGGCTTACGTCCGCCGGTGTGAAGCCCAGTGCTGCAGCGGTCACCTGGCTGCTCGACCAGCAATGCGCGGACGGGGCCTTCCAGTCCTATCGAGCGGACCGAGCCGTACCCTGCGGGCCGAGCGATCCCGACGCTGCCACCGGCCCCGATACGAACTCGGCGTCAGCAGCCGTCTCGGCATTCGCCGCCCTCAACAGGACGAATGCGGTGCCGGCCGCGCTGAAGGCCCGGGTCGCCGCAGCGAGCGACAAGGCCGAGGGCTGGCTTGCCAAACAGCAACTCAAGGACGGCGGCTGGCCGTACTTCCCTGGCAGCACGTCGGATGCGAACTCCACAGGGCTGGCTCTCGCAGCCCTCATGACCCAGGCGCCCAACTTCAAGGTTCCCTCCTACGTTGCCGGAAGCCGCTACCTTTCCGCCCTCGTCGTGCCGTGCGGGTCTGCTGACGGAGGAGCGCTGACCTACCAGAAGGGCGCAAAGGCGGACGGCTCGGCGAGCTCGCAGGGCCTGCTCGGCCTCACGGCAGGGGTCCTCGTCTCAGGGCCGCGCAGGCTCTCCGCCGCACCCACGTGCGGCGGCACGGTCGCGCAGAAGGTCTCGAGCTACCTGAGCAAGCAGCTCGTGGCGAAGGGCGCCATCGATTCGTCGTTCGGCACCGGCCCGGACTTCACCGCAACCGCGGTGTCGGTGCTCGGCCTGGTAGCCGGCAGGGATGGCAAGGCCGCAGTCGCCAAGGCGATATCGACGCTGGCCACGAACGTCGCGTCCTACACGAGGAAGGACGGCGCCGCGGTGCCGTCCGCGCTTGGACTGCTGCTCATGGTCGCGGAAGCGACCGGCAAGAATCCGACGTCCTTCGGCGGCGTCAATCTCGTCACCGCCCTTCAGGGCAGCCAGCGCTGATGCGCACCTCGGCCCGCGCGGCAGTCATCTGCGTCACCGCCTTCGTGGCGATGGCTGGGCTGGCCCCTGTGGCGCGGGCCGAGACCGCCTACCGCTACTGGACCTACTGGTCGGTGGAGTCCGCCGACTGGCATTTCGCCACCATCGGCCCTTCCTCGCACATCCCCGTCGACGGGTCG
>WLND01000289.1 GCA_009726075.1 Actinomycetota bacterium | reverse complement strand
CGCCGTGCGCCGCGGCTGCCCGGGGGTCATGGCGAACCAGGCGCTGAGTTGCCAGCCGGACCCCCCGTCGCTGCCCGGCCCGACCCAGGTATCGATGTGGGCGTCGAGGGTCACGTCACCCGCGAGCAGCGGGCGCATGTCGGTGACATCGAGTGTCCAAGCGCCCCCGACCCCGTAGGGGGTCATGAACCGCGCGAGCTCAATGATCGTCGCAGGGGTGTCGCCTGCGCCCGGATCCGTGACGACGCCGATGGTGCCGTACCTGTCCCAGGGGTCGCATCCGCCCGTCGGGCAGTCCAGTCGCACGTGCATGGTGATACGCGCGAAGTCTCCGCTCACGGGAAAGGACGACTCAATCGACACGTCGCGCTGATTGTCGGCCGAGGTGAAGTAGAGAGGCGCATGGTCAAAGGACCGAACGACAACGGGCGTGCGGGGTGCGGGAGCCGCCAGGGCCGGTGCGGGCGCCGCCAGGGCTACGATCGCGGCAAGCGCGACGACGCACTTGGCCCTTCGTCGCCGCTTCGTCCGTGCGAGCGCGGGGACGTCGATCATCAGCACCGCTGCTCCATGATCGCGAGTGTAGGAGGTTCAGGTCATCAGACCACTCGGCACAGTCCTTCGCTGGGGGGCAGGCGTAGCACTCGGTCTGTGCGCCGTCCTGGGCCCGGGGCTTTCGGCCGCGCAGGCGCAGGACGTCGCGGGCCTTCGATGGTCCTGGGTGAAGACCCCCGACTGCCCACCGCGCTCCTGCTGGCAAGTGAAGGTGACCGCTGTCTCGACGGCCTGCTCGCACGGCCTCTACCTCGCGGTGAACCAATGGACCCAGGCCGACCCGGCGTCGACGAGCAACGTGTTCCTGTCCGATGTCAGCGCGGTGCTCCCGCGCCTGCGTCGAGGCGACACGGCGATCGTGACGCTGCCACGCTCGGCACGAGGGGCGCTCGGGGTATCGATGAGCGAGATCAACTGCTACTGAGCCGGCGCGGTGGGCAGACACCCGCCCGAACGGCCTCCTAGAACGGCACGATCCGCCCGGCCGCGACGAGACCCGGCTGCCCGTGAGCCGCACGGACCCGCCGGTGAAAGGTCTGCCGGGCGAGCACTTCGACGCCGACGACAGCCCAGTCGGGCAATCCGGCCGAGGTCCGGTGCTCGCTCCAGAGCTTGGCCGCGAGGTCGAGTGCCGCCGCGGCATCGACCGCCTCGTCCCAATAGCGAACCTCCGCCCTGCCCTCGGAGTAGCGGCCGTCAAGCAGAAAGGGATGCTCGTGACTGAGCCGCTCGAGTGCGCCCTTGATCTCGGCTGCCTCGACCGGAGGGCCTTCGACGGTGAGGGTCACATGCCACATGTGGGTCGGCAGGTCGGGTACCAGACTCAGCATGGCCTGCCCTCCGTCGGTCGCCGGACGATGTCAGAGGAGGACGAGGTCGTCTCGGTGGACGACCTCGCGCTCATATGCCGGTCCGAGATCGCGAGCAAGCTCCCGAGTGGACCGGCCGAGCAGCCCCGGCATTTCCGTTGAGTCAAAGTTGATCAGTCCGCGGGCGATCATGTGGCCCTTTTCGTCCAAAATGTCCACCGGGTCGCCGGCAGTGAACACGCCATCGACCGAGGTGATCCCCGCCGGGAGCAGCGACATGCGGCGGCGAACGACGGCATCGGCCGCTCCGGCATCGAGGTGCAGGCGTCCAGATCCGGTCGTCGCATGGGCCAGCCACAGCAGTCGCATCGAGGATCGCTCGCCCGTTGCATGGAACACCGTGCCCACCGACGCATCGGTCAGGGCCCGGGTGGCCTCGCTCGCGGCGGCAAGGAGCACCGGTATTCCGGCCGCAGTCGCGATCTGCGCCGCGCCTACCTTCGAGGTCATGCCGCCGAGCCCGACTCCGGCCTCGCCGATCCCGCCGATTCGTACCCCCTCGAGATCACCGGCATTGGCGACGGTCTCGATCAGGCGCGACCCCTCCAAGGACGGGGGTCCGTCAAAGAGCCCCGCGACGTCGGAGAGGAGGACGAGGGCATCGGCCTGCACCAGGTGCGCGACCAGGGCCGCGAGCCTGTCGTTGTCGCCGACGCGGATCTCATCGGTGGCAACGGTGTCGTTCTCGTTGACGATGGGGACGATGCCGAGCTCAAGGAGTCGAAAGAGGGTGCGCTGCGCATTTCGGTAGTGGGTGCGCCTGGTGACATCACCCGCCGTGAGCAGCACCTGTCCGACCGTCAGGCCGTGCGCCGCGAACGCCTGAGAGTAGGCGGCGATGAGGATGCCCTGCCCGACGCTCGCAGCCGCCTGCTGGGTCGCGAGGTCACGCGGCCGCTTCGACAGGCCCATGGCCGGAAATCCGGTGGCGATGGCCCCGCTCGACACCAGGACCACCTGATGGCCGGCCCGGTGCCGCGCTGCCAGGTCGGCCACGAGGGCGTTCACGCGATCCGCATCCAGGCCGCCCGTGCGCTTGGTCAAGGACGATGACCCGATCTTCACGACCAGCCGTGGCGCCTGAGCCCCGGCCGCCCGTGCCGCACTCATCAGGTGTCCCCGTCTAGGCGGACATCAACGCGCACATCCGTCCCACGCGGACCCTGATGGGGGCCTTCACCAGCCATGATCGACGGCTGCCAGTCGAACACGACCGAGTTCTCCTCGGGGCCGATCATGACGGTCGCCCCCGGAGTCGCGCCCTCCTTGTACAGCGCCTCCTCGAGACCGAGGCGGGCGAGCCTGTCGGCCAGGTAGCCAACGGCCTCGTCGTTGCGGAAGTCGGTCTGCCGCACCCAGCGCTCTGGGCGCTCGCCACGGATCCGGTAGCCCTCAGGCTCGACGAGGACGCGGAACCCGGAGTCGTTGACCGCCTTCGGGGTGATGATGATGCGCGGCTCCTCGTCGGGAATGGCTGCCTTCCGCGCCTCGAGGACCAGGGCTGCCATCGCGAAGGAGAGCGGACGCAGGCCCTCGTGGGTCGCCGCCGAGATCTCGAACACCTGAAGGCCGCGTTCCTCGAGAATCGGACGGACCATGTCGGCCAGCGTGCGGCCATCGGTGACGTCGATCTTGTTCAGTGCCACGAGCCGCGGGCGGTCCTGAAGGCCCCCGTAGGCCGCAAGCTCGGCCTCGATCACGTCGAGATCATCGATCGGGTCGCGGCCCGGCTCCATGGTTGCGCAGTCGAGCACGTGGACAAGCACACTGCACCGCTCGACATGGCGCAGGAACTCAAGGCCCAGGCCCTTGCCCTCGCTCGCACCCGGGATGAGGCCCGGGACGTCGGCGACGGTGAACACAGCCTCGCCGGCCGTGACGACCCCGAGGTTGGGCACGAGCGTCGTGAACGGATAGTCGGCAATCTTGGGACGGGCAGCACTCATGGCGGCAACCAGGCTGGACTTGCCGGCACTCGGGAACCCGACGAGCGCAACGTCGGCGACGCTCTTGAGCTCCAGCACGATGTCGCGGTGCTCGCCGGGCTCGCCGAGGAGGGCGAAGCCCGGGGCCTTGCGGCGCGGCGAGGCCAGGGCCGCATTGCCCAGGCCACCGCGGCCGCCGCGGGCGATCACGTATCTGGTGCCTCCTCCGACGAGATCGGCGAGGACCTCGCCCTCCGGGGTCATGACCATGGTGCCCGGCGGGACCCGCAGCACGATGTTGTCGGCCTCGCCGCCGTTGCGGTTGCCGCCCTGGCCGGCCTTGCCGTTCGCGGCCTTGCGGTGCGG
>WLND01000288.1 GCA_009726075.1 Actinomycetota bacterium | reverse complement strand
TCCGCAGCTGGTCGGGTACGCGATCGGGATCGACAGCCTCGAACGGATGCACGCAGCGAACCCGCTCATCGCGTCGGTCAAGCTCGAGGGGCTGCCCGCGGGGGAGAAGACTGCGGCGGTGATCGCACGACTTGGCGGGGCGATGACCGTCTTTGCTGGCTGGGGTGGCTTGAGCTTCTGGGAGGGTCTCCAACGCGGCGCGTCAGGGTGCATGCCTGCCGCGAATCTCGGAACAGCGCTCGCAGATGTCTACGAGCTGTTCAGTGCGGGCCGGGTTGCGGAGGCAGCGAATGCATTCGATCGCGTCGTGCCACTCGTCGCGTGGTCGATGCAGTCGATCGACCTCGGGGTGTGGTGCGCCAAGGAGTCACTCGTTCGGGCCGGTGTCCTCACGACTGCCACGATGCGCGAGCCTGCAGCACTCCCGGACGACGTGATGCGCATGGAATTCGCGAGGCTGGTCGAGGCAGTTGGAGGCCCATTTGGTGATGCCGGGTCCCGGTAGCGGTTTTCGGACATCAGGTGGCGCGATTGATGGACCTGCACGAGCTCACCGGGTGGCTAGCCCCCACGCGTCGCCCTGCTATGCGACGACGCGTTCTCACACAGCCGGACGGTGGAGCGGCGAACAGGTTCCCACGTCACGGCGGGCGGTGCGTAGCTAGTCAGTCCAACGCCGCCGATGTTAGGTCAGCAAGGCCTGCTAGCAGCCGGGAATCGTGCTGCTCCTTGCGCACGACCTTGATGTTGAACAGTTCCGCGCCGAGGGCACCCATCGTTCGAACCCACAGCGCCAAGTACATCTCAGTTCCTCGGCAGGTGCTGATGTCCCCGAGGTCGATGACGTCGGTGTGACCGAACTGCTTGAGGATGCCGGTGACCGTCCGCTTCGCCGCTGCATCATTGCCACTCACGAAGACCGTGTGCTGGCCGCTTGCGAGCTGGGCGGGCCGGACCATGAGCTCGGCCGCCAGGGTATTCAGCGTCTTCACGACGAACGTATCCGGGAAGGCCGCCTGGATCTGCTCGCCCAGCGAGTCGGTGTCCTTGACGAACAGGCTCGGCGGGAAGCCCGCGGAGAAGTCCAGCGGATTTGATATGTCGATCAGGATCTTTCCAACGAGATTCTCACGCCCTGCCGACCCGAGCGCGGCGAGAGCAACCTGCCCCGAGGTTGCGTTCACGACGATCTCGGACGTTGCGGCGGCGTCCGCGTAGGTGGCAAGTCTGATGCTCGGGCGGCCCAGGAGCCAAGCGCCGAATGACTCGGCGGAGGATCCGCCTGCCGCTGCGCGCGCACGCGAGGCATCAACATCGCGCGTCCCGATGGTGACCTCATTGCCCAACTCGTCAAGCCGAGCGGCGAGTGCCTGCCCGACGGTTCCTGTTCCGAAAACCGCAATTCGCATGATTGCGAACCTACTACGCGTCGGGGCGGGGTCTTCGGCTCTGCGCTACCGGACCCCGCGGTCGGCGTGGACGTTCGCGCTGAGCAGGAGCGCCGCCGCATCGGACACCGCGCCGGAAGCCTACGAGCGGTACTGGGGCTTCGGGGTGCAGTCGGTCGCGCTCGCTCGGCATGAAGCGGTGTCCGTTGCTTACCGTTCAGGCCTTCCTCGGCTACGCTCAGGCCGGTCAAAAGGAGGCCGGCTCGGCCTCCGCCTCGAGCCCACTGCACTTGGAGCCGCGTGTCAGCGACAGGATCGATGATCGACCGCAAAGCCCTGATCGAGTCGCTCATCGCTATGTCCTTGCTTCTGCCGGGCCTGCTGCTCTTTCCGCTTGGCATCAACCTGGCCATGTGCCTCTTCATCTACGGCGTGATGGTGGGCTTCATCGTTGCCCTGCTCATCGATCTGCGTGTCGCACTGCTCCTGGTGGGCGCCTTCACTGTGGCCAACCTGGTCGCGTACGCGGCATCGCCGTACCCGCTGCCTGCGGCGTTGGTGATGGCGGTTGCGGTCCTTTTCTACGGACTCACACTCCGCGTGGGCCTGGCGAGCTTCATCGTGGTGGCACCCGCGTCGGTCGCCTTCACTATCGCGCAGCCGCCGATCGTGCTTCCTCACAGCAGCACGGCGGCGAACGTGCTCGTGCTCGGAATAGTGTGCGTGATCGCCGGAGTCTGGGGCGCGGCTGCCGGCACAGTCATCGGCCGGAAGGTGCCCAACATGCGGCTTGCCCGGGTGGGATGGCGCTCGACGTGGCTGTTTGCAGGCGCGCTGACCGTGGTGTGCGGCATCGTCACGGCGGTCGTGGGCGTGATGGACCTTCAGCAGGACGGTGCCTGGATCCTGCTGACAATCCTGATCGTCTCGCAGCCTGGGATTCACAAGACCTGGCGCAAGGTGAGCGATCGGTTGCTGGGGACCTTCGTGGGGTTCGCTCTGGCGCTCGTGGTGGCCATGCCGCTGCATGGGCATCCGGTGGCGCTGACGCTCGCCGCGATCGTCCTCCTGGGGATCGCGGGTTACCTGATGCTGTCCGGCCGGCCGTATTGGCAGTTCGTCACGTTCCTGACTCCCGGAGTCGTGCTGGTCGTCGGAGGGTCGACGAGCGTCATCGCAACGGACATCAACCGCGTATGGAGCACCATGATTGGGGCGGTTATCGCTGTGGTCGTCCTTTTCTTCCTCCGAGCCATCGGAATTAACGATCGGGAGGGCGAGCTCAAGGCCCTCGGACATTGAGATGAGCGTGGGCGCGAGCGAGGAGGTCCATCCGGGCCCCGGAATCGCAGGACCGGTGCCGCAGAAGTATGCCGTCGAGCCAGGGTGGCCGGGACAGCGTTGGACGCACCGCCGGCGCCGGTTCCATCGGCACCCGAGTCTCCGGGTCTCCTCATCACGCTGGGGTTGGCGTCCGCTTGCTCCTTCGCACCCTCGGCCAACGGTCGTTCCCCGTTCACGGCTTCAACGCGTCAGTGGGAGGCAGGGTCGCGTCGGTCGAATTCGTCCCGGGCCACAGTCGCTTCGAGGTGAAGCGATGGGGCCTTGAGTGCGGATGCGGACTCCAGCGGGCCTCGTGACGGCGGACCGCAGCGTGGGGGGCGGGCCAGACGTCCCCGGCCTCGTCGTCGGCCGGGAACGCCTTCCTCTGATGAAGTGCCCCGGCGTCGCAATGCGTCGTCCGCTGGGGAGGGGACAGCGCCCTGACCATGGCGACATGGCGCTTTGACGACGTGAGCGATTGCGATTCGGGTGCCTCGTTGGGCGGCCTGCGAGGGATTCATCCGCATGAGCGATGAGGATGTCCGTGCCTGTGTGGGCCGGCGCGATAACGCACGCGGGTCCGGTGACGAGGCCGACGTTGCTGCCCAGGCTCGTGCCGCGGGGATGACCGTGTGACGACGCCGGGTCACCAGAAGATGGGCGTCGCATTGAGTTCGGCCTCGGTGAGTGGCCGTTCGAGCCATCCGAGTTCGACGGGCACGTCGTAGAGGCGGCCCGGTGCGAATCTGGGCCAGAAGTGCCGCATGCCCGGAACGAGCACCTTGACGACCGAGAGGCCGATGTCGGGGCGGGTCTGGTCGAGGACGATGAAGTCCATTCCACGTTCGGCGACGAGCGCGACGGCGCGGTCGACGTTCGCCTTGCCCGACCGATCCCAGTCATGGGCGTGGGTGTCGGGGGTGGTGTCGGGCCCGGTGGGCAGCAGGTGCGATTGCCCGTCCATCGACTCCATCGCCCACCACACGGCCTCGGGCTCATCCGGGCCGGGC
>WLND01000287.1 GCA_009726075.1 Actinomycetota bacterium | reverse complement strand
CATCGTCACGATCCTCAGTTCCGGTATCGCCCTGGCCAGCGTCGGCATCTCGCTGTCGATCGGCTGGGCGGTCGGGCTCCTGACGCGGTACGCGATGGGCACACCCACGGCCCGGCCGAGCGGAATGGAGATCGCCGAGGCCCTCGGCCGCGGTGGCTACCCGATCACCGTGCTCAAGGCCGAGGAGACCACCCGTCGTGGCCGTCGGTACATGGCGACGACGCGGTCGGGTGATCCGCTCGTCATCACGGTGCTCGATCGCGACCTCGAGGGCGCCGGCCTCGCCAACGCCATCTGGACGTCCCTACGGCTTCGCAACGAGAACGGCAGCGGTGCCTTCAGCATGCGCCCGGCGCTCGACCACACCGCCCTGATCTCCTACGCAGCCCAGGCTGCAGGCGCCCCCATGCCGCAGCTGGTCCTCGCAAGCGAGATCGGCCCCGACTCAAGCCTCCTGGCCTTCGCCCACATCGATGGCACCCTATTCTCCGAGACCCCCGACCTCACCGATGCCGACCTCGAGGGCGCTTGGCGCGCGGTTCAGGTCTTGCAGGACCATCAAATCAGCCATCGGCGCCTGTCCGCCGATCAGCTCATCCGCGCATCCGATGGCAGCGTGTGGGTGATCGGCTACGACGGTGGGACGATCGCCGCGGGCGACGTGTCGCTGCGCATCGATCTCGCCGAAATGCTCTGCACGCTAGCCCTGCTCACTGACGTCGATCGCGCAGTTGCGTCCGGTCGGGCCGTCCTGGGCGATGCCGGACTGTCCCGAGCTCTCCCGACCCTCCAGGCAGTCGCCCTCTCGTCTCAGACGCGCCGCGCAATGCGCAAGAACAAGCAGGTCATGGTGGGCCTGCGCGATGCGCTCATCGAGGCACGCCCAGGCGCGCCCGTCGAGCAGATCCAGCTCGAGCGCATTCGCATCCGCACGCTCGTCATGATCGTCGTCGGGTCCATCGCCGGCTACGTCCTGCTCTCCCAGCTCGCGCAGGTCGACCTCGCAACGCTGCTCACCTCAGCCAACGGCTGGTGGGTCCTCGCGGCCCTGGTCCTCAGCCTGATCACCTACGTCGGGGCCGCCTGGTCGCTTTCCGGATTCGTCCCCGAGCGACTCGCACTCCATCGGACGATCCTCGCCCAACTCGCCGGGGACTTCGCGACGCTCGTGTCGCCGCCGACCCTCGGCGCCGTCGCGATCAACATGCGATTCCTGCAGCGCGCCGGACTGCACCCTGCCCTGGCTGCCGCGTCGGTCGGTGTTGCTCAGGTGATGGCGTTCGTCTTCCACATCCTGCTGCTGTTCGCGTTCGGCATTGCCGCAGGTACCCAGCACGACTTCACGTTCAATCCGCCGGCCATCGCCGTCATCGCGGTCATCGCGGTGGCCGTGGTTGCCCTGGCGCTCCTCGCCGTTCCGGTCATCAGGCGAAAGATCAACGAACGGGTTCGTCCGCTCCTTCGCGAGGTCGGCCCCCGGCTCATCACCCTGGCGCAGCGTCCGACGAAACTGCTCGAGGGCATCGGCGGCATCCTCGTCCTCAACCTCGCCTACATCGGGGTCCTCATTGCCTGCGTTCACGCATTCGGCGGCGAACTGAGCATCGCCGTCATCGCCGTCGTGTACCTCGCGGGCGCAACCATCGGTCAGGCCGCGCCGACGCCGGGCGGCCTCGGCGCCGTCGAGGCAGCGCTCTCCGCGGGCCTCACCGCGGCCGGGCTCGACGGCGGGGTCGCGGTGTCGGCCGTGCTGCTCTACCGACTGGTCACATTCTGGCTGCCCACGCTGCCCGGATACTGGTCGTTCACCTGGCTGTCGAAGCGAGGCTTCCTCTAGGCCCTGAGCGGATGACCCGGCATGGGCGGCCGCCGTCAGACAATCGGGGTGCGCAGGTGCTCGGGGAGCAACTCCGTGATGGTGGCGCGGATGGCCGCCTCGGACGACGCGAAGTTCCGCTCGTTGACCGCGTAGCGCAAGAACGCGTAGACACCGACGCTGTGGCCACCCATGACGACCGCGCGGGCATCGGTGCCGAGGTTCATCGTCCCGGTGTTGATCGCGCTGGCCGGGTCGGCCTTCGGGGCCTTGTGCGAGGTGAATCCGCCGTGCGTGCGTGGCACGAGCGACACCACCTCCCAGCCCTGCAGCCCAAACCTGTTCATCTCGTCGAGCAACCGGCTGACGCCGCCGGCAGCGCTCAGCACGTTCATCTGCCCATCGACCGGGAGATACTGCTCTCGGTGGAGGTACATCGTCGTGCCGGACTCGACAAGCCTGCGCAAACGAGCGAACTCCTCGTCGCTGTGCCTCACGATGGCGGCATCGCGCTCGCGTCGCAGCCGGGCCACCTCTTCGGCGTGGAGTCGTGCGGCCTCGGCCTGCAGTTCGCGCGCCTCCTGGTCGGCCAGCCGCTGCAACTCCCGCTGTTCGGCCTTCTTCGCCTTGTTGAACACTTGTTCTCCTCTTCGGCGCGTGGGTAGCCCTCGGGATTTCGACAGCACGCAGCGCACATGTACGAACGGCAAACGCGACCCTAGCGAAAACTCGGGGCCCTTTGGGGGGCGGATCTCTGATCGCCACGCTGCCGTGCGCGATACTTCGCCCATGAAGCACCTTCACATGCAGTTGACCTTCGGCCAGGACACCGTCACTCAGCCGGTCATCTACGAGATCGTGAAACGCTTCGACGTCATCCCCAATATCCGACGGGCGGCAATCGAGAACCATGTGGGCTGGATGATCCTGGACCTTGCGGGCGAGGCCGCCGCCCTCGACTCCGCAATCGCCCACCTGCGCGCGTCAGGTGTTGAGGTCGCCCCGGCCGAGGGCGACGTCCTCGCGGGCTGATCGCTGTCCACGGCCCCGGCCGATGCGCCACAATGCGCACATGAGCGAAATCGAGAACGTCACCATCACCGTCGGCGCCGACGGTCCCCTTGAGGTGTCCGGTCCAGTCGAGATCATCGCTGCGGACGGGACGGTGCTTCGCGAATCGACGAAGGCCTACCTGTGCCGCTGCGGGCACTCGGCCAAGAAGCCGTTCTGCGACGGCGCGCATAAGCGCGAGGGCTTCGTCGACGCCGGCCTGGGCCAGTAACGCCAGGTCGACGGGGCAACCGGCCGACGTCGACTCCGACCCTGATGGCGTCCGTGCCCTCGCGGCTCGCGTGGGTCACGTCGCACTGTGCTCAGTAGGTCGGCCTCTCCGGCTCGATCTGGTTGACCCATGCGAGAACCCCGCCGCCAACGTGCACCGCGTCGGTGAACCCGGCGCCCTTCACCACGGCGAGTGCCTCGGCCGAACGACCACCCACCTTGCAGTGGAGGATGATCCGCTTGTCGGTGGGCAGGTCGGCGAGCGCGGAGCCGTCCAGAAACTTGCCCTTCGGAATGAGGATCGCGCCGGGGATCTGCACGATCTCGAACTCCCCCGGCTCGCGCACGTCGATGAGCACGAAGTCGTCCTCGCCGCGCTCGCGAGCATCAAGGAGGACCTTGAGGTCGCGTACCGAGATGGTCGAGTCCATCGCGGCGTCGGCGGCCTCCTGCGAGATCGACCCGCAGAATGCCTCGTAGTCGATGAGCTCGGTCACGGTCGGGTGGTCGCTGCAGACCGCGCAGTTCGGGTCCTTGCGGATCTTCACCTGACGGTAGGTCATCTCGAGGGCGTCGTAGATCATGAGCCGGCCGAGCAGCGGCTCACCGATGCCGGCGAGCAGCT
>WLND01000286.1 GCA_009726075.1 Actinomycetota bacterium | reverse complement strand
CCGGAGCGGCCTTCTTCGACGGGCCGGGCGGCACGCAGACCCCCGACGCGGTCGCGGCAGCCATCGCCTCGGCAATGCTCGGGGGGCTGTCGAACCGCGGGAGCGTGACCGATGCAGAGCGCAATGCCGAGGGCATCACCCTTGCGGCTCGCGAGGCGGGCGCTGATCTGCTCAACGCAGACCCCAGTGGGATCATCTTCGGGCGCAGCGCCACCTCCTTGACCTTCGAGTGCGCACGCACCCTCGCGCAGGGCTGGGCCCCCGGCGACGAGATCGTGGTGACGCGCCTCGACCACGATGCCAATGTGCGCCCGTGGGTCACCTACGCCGAACGCGCCGGGGCCACCGTCCGCTGGGCCCCCTTCGACCCCAAGACCGGTGAGCTCTCGGTCGAGGCCGTCGCGGACCTCGTGAACGACAACACGCGCGTCGTCGCGGTCACCGGGGCGTCCAATCTCCTGGGAACCCGGCCCGACCTGGCCGCCATCGGTGAGGCCGCGCACCGCACCGAGGCCCTGTTCTACGTCGATGCGGTGCATCTCACGGCGCACGCGAGCATCGACGTGCAGGCAATCGGCTGCGACTTCCTGGTCTGCTCGCCGTACAAGTTCCTGGGCCCGCACAATGGCATGCTCGCCGCCTCGCCGGCCCTGCTCGAGACTCTGCACCCCGACAAGCTCCGGCCCGCGACCGATGTGGTGCCGGAGCGATTCGAGCTCGGCACGCTGCAGTACGAGCTCCTCGCGGGAGTTACTGCGGCGATCGACATTCTGGCCGACCTCGTCCCCGGCGACGAGGCGACGATGAGTCGCCGGGCCCGACTCGTCCGGTCGATGGTTGCGTTGGAGGAGTACGAGGACGGACTCCACGCGCGCATGCGAGCGGGCCTCGAGGCGCTCCCCGGCATTGAGCTGTTCTCGCACGCGGCCAGCCGCACCCCCACTGAGCTCTTCGCCTTCACTGGCATCGATTCGCAGGATGTGTACCGGGGCCTGGCCGAATTGGGCGTGAACGCGCCAGCGGGGTCGTTCTATGCCATCGAGGCGGCCGAGTGGCTCGGCCTTGGCAAGGCGGGTGCGGTGCGTGCGGGGCTTTCGCCCTACACGTCGATCGGTGACGTCGACCGGCTCCTGGCCGGGCTCGCAGAGGTCACGAGCCGCTGACCGAGGGCTGATCCGGGGCTGCTGTCGGGGCGACGTCAGCCGAAGGATCCTCGGCTGAAGCGGCCGCGGCGGAAGCAACCCCGGCAGACGCAACCCCGGCAAGGGCTGTCTCCTCGGCCCACTGGCCGTGCTCACGCCTGGCCCACGAGGCCGGCACCGAGCCGGTGCGCATGCCGAGCCGGGCGATCGGGTCGCTGTAGGCCATCCACATGTGTCCGCCGACCATGACGGCGATGATGAGGGCGAGCCAGTCGTGGACGAACGTCGCTCCGGTGCGCCAGGTATCGCCGAACAGGCCGTACATGATCACACCGGTCAGGAGCATCACGATGATCGAGCCCAGGGTGAACGAGGCATTGAGCTTCTGGCCCGCGTTGAACTTGCCCACGGGGATGCGGCCGGAGCGCCGGTCGCGTGAGCGCAGCCACGTCCAGTCGTCGCGGGTGAAGCGGTTGAGCCGGCCGGCATCGAGCCGGAAGGCGAGGAAGAACGCAGCGACGATGACCGGGATGGGCAAAGCGAACCCGGAGTAGACGTGGATGTTGCGCAGGAGCGGCCGGTTGCCCGCGATCGTGCTGAGCTCGGGGATGTAGAGCAGCGCGGCCGTGACGAGAAGCAGACCCATGAGAACGCCGAGGACTCGGTGGGTCCAGCGCTCCGCTCGACTGAATCTCCGCAGGGTTGTCGGGGCGGCGCCCGCGACGTCAGACGATTGGGTCATCACTGCGTCCGTTCGACTCGCCGACCGACGCATCGACGTCGTAGCCGCGCTCTTCCCAGTAGCCCGGGACGACCGTTGCCCCGACCTCGATGCCGGAGAGCCACTTCAGCGACTTGTACCCGTACATGGGGACGACGTAGAGGCGCACCGGACCGCCGTGCTCGCGGGTGATCGGCTTGCCCCACATCGAGGTGGCGACAAGCACATCGGGGGCGAGCGACTGCTCCAGCGTGAGCGATTCGGTGTAGGCGCCGTCGAAGGACAGGAAGCGCAGGGCGCGTGCCGAGTCCTTGACCCCGGCCTCGCGAAGCAGGTCGCTGAGCAGCACCCCGGACCACGGAACGTCGTTGACTCGCCACCCGGTCACGCACTGGAAGTCGGCGGTGATGCCGGTCTGGGGGAGGGCTCCGAGGTCGTCGAACGTGAGGGTGAGTTCGCGATCGACGAGGCCATTGACGGTGAGCCGGTAGTCGGCCACCGCCATTTCCGGGTAGCCGCTGGTCACCGTGTAGATGCGAAAGCCGCCCGTTGCCGGGATGACGCTCGCAAGGCCCGGCGCCACGGACCCGACGGTGTTGCTGATGCCCTCCGACAGCTGCCGGCCGACGCCGATGCCGACGACCCCGAGGCCGACCATGCCCAGGACGACCCTTCGGCCCACCGGGGTGCCTTTCGTTGCCGTGCTGGGTCCGTTGTCCGTCATCAGGCTATGAGACAGCACTTATGCCCGCGCCGCAAGCCCGTGCGGCCTCGTGGCCGTCAATTCACCGGCAGTTGCCCCCGCACCGACGTCGGATCGTCGAGCTTGGTGGGTCGTTCGTTGGACAGCAGGGTCCCGCGGCGGCGACGGGGCGACTGCCCGGCACCCAATGCAGCGCACCCGTCACCGAATCGAGGACGAGGAACGGCAGCCTCCCTGACCATGTGCGCATCACCAGATCGACGGAGCGCGAGCCAATCCAGCGCGGTCTTGGGTCCAGGCGAGGCGTGGGGGAAGTGCCCTACTCCATGAGGGTGGGGACCTCGTGGTCGCCAGCCCCCCGCAGCCGAACGTCCTTGAGGAAGAGCGAGAGGACGAACGCGATGATGAGGATCGGGACGGCCGTGAGGAACACGTTGCTCAGCGAGTCGGTGAAGGCTCGCAGGACGAGGTCGCGCAGGTTCGCCGGCAGGGCGGCGATGGTCGACATGGCGCTCGTGAGCTGCGCGGGATCTATGCCGCCGTCGGAGCCGGCCGGGAGGGTCTCGGCGAGGTTGCGGGCGATGCCGTTCGTCATGACGGCTCCGAAGATGGCGGTGCCGAAGGTGCCACCGATCGACCGGAAGAAGGTCGCGCCGCTCGTTGCGACGCCGACGTCCTTCGGGTTGACCGAGTTCTGGACTGCCAGGACGAGCACCTGCATGACGTTGCCGATGCCGAGGCCGAGGATGAGCATGTAGAGGGCGATCTGCCAGTACGGGGTGGTGATCGTCATCGTCGACAGGAGGAACATGCCGATCGTGGCGAGCGCGGTGCCGATGATGGGGAAGATCTTGTAGCGACCGATTCGGGCGATGAGCCGGCCGGAGAGGACCGACGCGAACAGCAGGCCCGCCATCATGGGCAGCATCTCCAGGCCGGCCATCGTCGGCGTCGAGCCGCGGACGATCTGCAGGAACAGGGGCAGGAAGATGATGCCGCCGAACATCGCGAAGCCGACGATGAAGCCGATGCCGCTGGTGACGCTGAAGACGTGGTTGCGGAACAGCGTCATCGGGACGAGTGGCTCCGGTGCGCGGAGCTCTCGCCAGACGAAGGCGGCGAGGATGACGATGGCGCCGGTGATCATGAGCCAGATGGTG
>WLND01000285.1 GCA_009726075.1 Actinomycetota bacterium | reverse complement strand
TCCGGCAGGCAGCGGCGATGCGCGGAAGATTCTCCGGCGTCCGCACGTCGTTCTCAGTGAACGTCCGGCCCTCGATCCACTCGACAACCAGGACGCCTTCACCCGGAAGGTAGTCGACGACCCGCGCTCCGACGCCGGATCTCGCCGCCGCCATCGAGTTGAGGTATTCGTTCTCGCGGTCGACCGCGAGGTCCGACGACCCAGGGTCCGATAGCCGCACCACGACGCTGCCATCCGGAGTCGTCACCCGGTAGTTGCGGTTGGTGATGCCGCCGACGAGAGGCGTGACGGACGTTGCGTGAGCGAGGCACGCAAGGCCGCTCAGGCGAGCTGCATCGACGCCGTCCACGGTCGCTCCTTGGTCCTCCACGGTTGCCGAGCGTATGCGACACCGCTCCGGGATACTGCTCCGATTGAGGATTTCGGGGTTCGGTGAGACTGTGCGCGAGCAGTAGGGCAGGGTTGCACCGTCGCGCGTAGGCAGGCGATGCGCACATCGTGATGGAGGCAGGGATGGCTCGAAGGCTCTCACTCGACGTCGAGACGCTGAAGCAGGAGGTTGAAGCCGGCCTGATCGACACCGTGGCCGTCTCGATCACCGACATGCAGGGCCGGCTCGTCGGCAAGCGCATCCACGCGCAGTACTTCGTCGACGAAGTACTGGCCCACGGCACCGAGGGCTGCAACTACCTCCTTGCAGTCGACGTCGACATGAACACCGTTGACGGATATGCGATGTCGTCGTGGGACACCGGCTACGGCGACCTCGTCATGCGCCCCGATTTCAGCTCCCTGCACCGCCTCCCGTGGGAGCCCGGTGCCGTCGGGGTGCTGTGCGACGTGGTGTGGGAGGACGGCTCCGACATCGTCGCCTCGCCGCGCCAGATTCTTCGCCGGCAGCTCGAGCGCCTTGACCGGGCGGGCATGGGCGCCTTCGTCGGCACCGAACTCGAGTTCATCCTCTTCCATGACACGTACGAAGAGGCGTGGGATGCCGGCTACCGCGACATGACGCCGGCGAATCAGTACAACATCGACTACTCGATGCTTGGTGGCGCCAGGGTCGAACCCCTGCTGCGGCGCATTCGCAACGAGATGTACGAAGCGGGCATGGTGGTCGAGAGCGCCAAGGGAGAGTGCAATCTCGGGCAGCACGAGATTGCCTTCCGGTACCGCGATGCCCTTGGCACGTGCGATAACCACGTCATCTACAAGACCGGTTCGAAGGTCATCGCCTCCCAAGAGGGCATGTCGCTCACCTTCATGGCGAAGTTCAACGAGCGCGAGGGCAACTCGTGCCACATCCACCTGTCGTTCCGCGGCACCGACGGCTCTATGGTCATGGCCGACAAGGCTGACGCCACCGGCATGTCGGCCCTAGGCAAGGCCTTCGTCGCAGGGCAGCTTGCCCACGCCAAGGAACTCGCACTCCTTTTCGCCCCTCAGATCAACTCCTATAAGCGCTACGTCCCCGGGTCATTCGCACCCACCGCAATCCGCTGGGGCCACGACAATCGCACCTGCGCTTTCCGGCTCGTCGGCCACGGAGCGGGCCTGCGACTCGAGAACCGCATCCCCGGTGGCGACGTGAATCCATACCTCGCGGTCGCGGGCATGGTGGCTGCGGGGCTCGATGGCATCGAGCGCGATCTGCCGCTGGAGCCGGCCTTCGCCGGCAATGCCTACGACAGCGATTCCGAGCGGGTGCCCGCCTCGATGGGCGATGCGCTGAGCCTGTGGGAGTCGTCCGGTTGGATCAGGGCGACCTTCGGCGAGGAGGTCCAGGCCCACTACGCGAACATGGCCCGGGTCGAGATCGCCGCCTTCGGCAAGGCTGTCACCGACTGGGAGCGCTACCGCAGCTTCGAGCGCCTGTAGTCCGCAACGCTTCACCCGTTCACCCATTCCGAGTTCAGGAGCAGCATGTTCTCCGTCATCAACCCCGCGACCGAAGAGGTCGTCACCACCGTTGCACCGTCCTCCCTCGAGGAGACGGACGACGCAATCGCACGCGCGAACAGCGCCCTGAAGACATGGCGCGACGTTGCGCCTGGTGATCGGGCCAACCTGCTGCGCCGATTCTCGGACGTCGTCCGCGACCACGTCGAGGAGCTCGCCCAACTCGAGGTCGTGAACGCCGGTCACACCATCGGCAATGCGCGCTGGGAGGCGAATAACGTCGCCAACGTGCTCGCCTACTACTCCGGTGCGCCGGAGCGGCTCTTCGGTCGGCAGATCCCGGTCGCCGGCGGCATCGATGTCACCTTCAAGGAGCCGGTCGGCGTCGTCGGCATCATCGTGCCCTGGAACTTCCCGATGCCGATCGCCGGCTGGGGCTTCGCGCCGGCGCTGGCCGCCGGTTGCACCGTTGTCATGAAGCCCGCCGAGCTCACCCCGCTCACTGCCATCAGGCTCGGCGAGCTCGCCCTCGAAGCCGGGATTCCCGAGCACGTGTTCACGGTGCTGCCTGGCAAGGGATCGGTTGTCGGCCAGCGTTTCGTCGATCACCCGGATGTGCGCAAGGTCGTGTTCACCGGGTCGACGTCGGTCGGCTCATCGGTGATGGCCGGCTGCGCCGCGCAGGTCAAGGCGGTCACCCTCGAACTCGGCGGCAAGAGCGCGAACATCGTGTTCGCCGATGCCGACGTTGAGAAGGCGGCAGCCACAGCGCCCTACGGGGTGTTCGACAATGCCGGCCAGGACTGCTGCGCTCGATCGCGAATCCTGGTGCAGCGCAGCGTCTATGACCGATTCATGGAGCTCTTCGAGCCCGCCGTGAAGGGGGTCGTCGTCGGTGACCCGTCCGATGAGAAGACCGAGATGGGCCCGCTGGTCTCGCGCGGGCAGTTCGACACCGTCCGGTCCTTCCTGCCTGATGACGCGCCCATTGCCTTCCAGGGCTCGTGCCCGACCGGCCCCGGTTACTGGCTCCCCCCGACCGTCCTCACGGGCACTGAGACTGACCGGGCCTACCGCGAGGAGATCTTTGGCCCGGTCGTCGTCGTCGTGCCCTTCGAGGACGAGGCCGATGCCGTGCGCATGGCCAATGACTCCGACTACGGCCTCTCGGGATCGATCTGGACCCGCGATGTCGGCCGCGCGCTTCGGGTGGCCCGCGGAGTGGAGAGCGGCAACCTCTCCGTGAACTCGCATTCGTCGGTGCGCTACTGGACCCCGTTCGGCGGCTATAAGAAGTCCGGACTCGGACGTGAACTCGGGCCCGACGCCCTCGACGCATTCACCGAGACGAAGAACGTGTTCATCAGCACCGAGGATTAATCAACCACCCGCAATTCGACGAAGGAGTGTGGCATCACATGAACGAAAGCAAGTGCCGAAGGCTCGAAGGCCGCGTTGCGGTCGTGACCGGCGGTGCCAGCGGCATTGGCCTTGCGTCGGTTCGCCGCCTCGCCGACGAGGGTGCGCACATCGTCATCGGCGATCTTGATCCGGCATCCGGGGAGGCCGCTGCCTCGGAGGTGGGCGGGGTCTTCATCAGGACCGACGTCACCAATGCCGACGACGTCGCCGCGATGTTCAAGAAGGCCAAGGACACCTACGGCAGTATCGACATCGCCTTCAACAACGCCGGCATCTCGCCCCCCGACGATGACTCGATCCTCGACACCGGCATCGATGCCTGGCGGCGGGTGCAGGAGGTCAACCTCACCAGCGTGTACCTGTGCTGCAAGGAGGTGCTCCCCTACATGCTCGAGCAGGGCAAGGGCTCGATCATCAACACGGCATCGTTCGTCGCGACGATGGCCGCTGCTAC
>WLND01000284.1 GCA_009726075.1 Actinomycetota bacterium | reverse complement strand
GTCGTCCTTGCGACGAGCACCTACGACTGGGATCCGGATCTGGTGCGCGAGTTCCTCGGGCTTGACGAGGAGGACTTCAGCAGCCTCGCGCCTACGAGCGTGTCCGGCGCAGGCATCACGATGGCGCGCAAGGTCGGCGCGGCGGTCGCACTGGTGCCGCCGACGAGCATCCCGATCGTGCCCGGCTGGGCGGCTCACAACGACACCGGCGTCTCGAACGGCCCCGAATATGCGCTGCCCCACTGCATGATGGTCGACTCGAGCGGACGACGATTCTGCGACGACTCGTACTGGGTCGGCATCGTCCGCGGCGCCCTGGCACCGGGTGACCGACACCTCCCGTTCTACCTCATCTGGGATGAGCAGCATCACCTGAAGTACGGCCTCGGTCTTACTCCGCCGGGAGGCGATTACCCCTCGGACATCGTGCGCTCGGCGCCGACCCTGGAGGCCCTCGGTGATCTGCTGGGCATCAATGGCGAGGCGCTGAGCGCTACCGCGGCACGATTCAATGAGGGTGCCCGGGAGGGTCTCGACCCGGAGTTCGGACGCGGCACCGTGCGGTTCGTGCAGCGATTCTGCGGCGATCCGGCACACCATCCCAGTCCTGTGCTCGGTCCGATCGACACGGCGCCCTTTTACGGGACTCGCCTGAAGTTCGTCGGCACCGGTATCGGATCGAGCGGCCTCCACGCCGACGGACAGGGCCGGGTTCTCGATGAGGCCGGACGCCCGATCGTGGGCCTGTATGCCGTCGGATCAGTTGCGGCCCTGACAGCAATGGGCAGCGGCTACAACAGCGGATTCGCGTTGAGCCGAGGCCTGACCGTTGCCCGGTTTGTCGCGGCCGAGCTCAGTGGGTCGCAGCAAGAGCAGGGCCAGTCTTGCGCCCGGACGAACTGACTCACGCCTCCTGTTCGTGGAGCGCGGGGAGGAACGAGGCGAGGTGGGTCATCTCCTGCGAGCAGTGCACGAGTAATGCCCGGGCATCGAGTTCGGTAAGTCCGATGAGTCGCTTGGCGATCGGCACGACGGCGCGCATGGGCGCGTTCCTCGCGGCCAGGTACGGCTTGCCGAGCCAGAAGCGTGAGCGCATGACGCTGCCCCCGGGGACGGCGGCGACATGGTGGGCGAGGTAGCCGAGGTCGACCGGTGCATCGACGAGGCCTACGCGCGCGCATACGGCCGTGGCGTCACTACCAGCCGCGACTGCTCCATCGACGAGGCCGATCTCCGCTGGCGTCCGGAACTGAATGGCGCCGCGAATCATGGCGCTGCCGAGGTACTCGTCGACCTGCGACGTGAATCCGACATAGCGTGCGCGCCCGATTGACGCTGCCGGCGGCTGCGAGGCCCACTGCGCGTGCACGTGCGCGAGCGGATGCCACAGCTTGTATCGCTCGGGGCTATCGCTGTGCCAGCCGAACCACCAGTCGATCATCGCTGGGGTCACCCCCGGCATCTCGGTCAGGAGGTTGACATGGATCGCGCCGGCCGAGGTGATGGTGAAGCCGTTCTGCACCTCGGCATCGATAATCGAACCGATGGCCTCATCCTTCGAGGGCAGGAGTGCTTCCGCCATCGGGCTGTTGGCCACCGCGCGGTGGGCTTCGGGTGAGATGTCGGACATGACCGGGTTCCAGAAGCGCGCGTAGGGCCGGGTGGCGAGCTCGTTCGCCGACCAGCCGAGGTGGCGCCCATTGACGGGCCGGGGGGCGGGCAGTTTCATGTCGATCCAATCCATCGGTGAAAGCGTCCATCAGTGTCGTGCTGCGCCCGCAGGGCCTCGAGTCGGACCTGCGCCGGCTCGGATACTGCTCGAGCCGGGCGCCCGGGGTCGTCGGCGAACT
Source organism: Actinomycetota bacterium (assembly GCA_009726075.1). Taxonomy (GTDB): domain Bacteria; phylum Actinomycetota; class Actinomycetes; order S36-B12; family S36-B12; genus WLND01. The sequence continues at coordinate 1,934 of WLND01000284.1, read as the reverse complement.
GCACGCCGCTTGAGAGGGACTGCATCGCCGCAACGGTTTCGCGCGACCACGCTGTCGTGCCGGCAGCGTCGGTCGGGTCCTTCCATCCGCCGTAAAACGCCAGGTAGGTGAGGTCTTCGACCGTGAAGGCCATGTCCGGCCGCGTGGGTGGCGGCGCCCAGTTCAGCCAGAGCATGTGCGCCGGCGGCGGTGGCATGGTTGCGGCGACGTGCAGAAGGTGCGGGAGCAGTTCATCGGGGGAGGCGTGGGTCCAGAGGTTGTCGGTCTCCCAGTTCGTTGCCGACGGATAGTGCTGCATGACCCCGGAGAACATGGCGCCCATTGGCATCGGCAGCAGTGGGGTGCGCACGCGAGCTCCCTTCGGCCGGGTCGCCAGGAAAGCCGTGGCGGCCTTCGCGGCTGAGCGCGACTCCGCCATCACCGGGGCCAGCAACTCGATGCGCACTGGCGATCTGCGCGTCGCCCGGCGAATTGGCGGGGGGAAGGACGGGTTGCGCGAGACGATGAACTGGAGCTCGACCTGGGGCGGTACGTCGGGACCGATCGCGTCCATCCATCGGACGAGGTCCTCGAGGCGCTCGGCCGGGTACTGGACGGCCCACGTGCCGATGAAGGCGGGCCTGCGATGGAGGCGCAGGTGAAACCGGACCACGATGCCAAAGAAGCCGGGGCCAGAACCCCGTGCAGCCCAGAGCATCTCCTCGTTCTCTGTTTCGCTCGCGTGCCGCAGGTCGCCGTCCGCGTCGACGTAGTCGATGGCGGTGACGTTCTCGCACGCTGGGCCCACCATGCGACTGTTCCACCCGAAACCGCCCTGCAGGAGGTACCCGCCGAGCGCGACCCCGCGGCAGTGACCTACCGGGAAGAAGAGCCCCTCCTTCATCAGCGTCTTGAGCAAATCGCTCCCTCCGACCCCGGGCCCGGCCGTGGCAGTCATCGCGGCCTTGTCGATGGTGACGTCGGTGAGGCCCGACATGTCAAGGAGGACGCCGCCGTCGCGCACGTGGTTACCCGACCATCCATGGCCCCCTGACCGCACGCCAATACGCCGGCCGGCAGCCTTCGCAGCGCGAACGGCCGCAACGACGTCGTCGATCGAACGCGCATGGACGATCGCGTCGGGGAACCGCGCGGGCACATTCGCATTCCACATCGTGGCGCGGCGGGCGGCGTCGTAGCCCTCGTTGTCTCGGGTCACGGATCTGCGGAGGTCGTCGCGGTCGGGAGTGCCATTGCGCGAAGGCGCTGTTGAGCTCGTCATCGTCAATCCTCGACAATCATCGTGAGGGGGAGCGGGCGACACTGGATGAAGGTCTGGGGTGCATTCGCGAGTCGCTCGGTCTTCCGTGCATTGACGCCGAGGATCCGCAGGAGTTGGGCAGCGATTGCCGGGACTTCCGGTAGCCCAAGACGCCCACGGTAGGTGTCGATGCAGGCACCGAGCATGGTGCCGGCGTACAGGCTCTCGGTGACCGCAAGATCTGCCACCGTGATGGACCCGGCGTCGCTGCCGCGCTGCAGGTCGTCGAGCAGGTGCGCGCGTATGCCGCCCAGGAACCGGTCGACAGGCAGTCCGGAGTCGAACATCAGGCGACCGAAATCCGGCCTATGGGTGAAGAGCATCAGCGTCTGCTTCGCCGACCGGGTGATGAGGTCGGCCGGGTCGGCGGCTCCCGCAACGACCTCGGCCAGCACGCGACTGTGCTCGAGAAGCAGCAGCATCCCCACGGCGTCGATGGCGCTGGCCAAGGAGTCGAAGTAGTTGTAGAAGGTGCCCTGTGACACCCCGGCCCGCTCGACGAGCTGCGGAACCGAAGCGCCTGTTACATCGGGATCGAGGAGAAGTTCCTGCAGGGCAACGAGCAGGGCGTCGCGGGTTCGGTCACGCTTGGTGGTCGAACCGATCATCACGAACGGCAGCATTTCCGAGAAAT
>WLND01000283.1 GCA_009726075.1 Actinomycetota bacterium | reverse complement strand
CGAGTTGCTCGCCAAGGGCGCCGGCTGGCTTGTCGAGCAGGGCGATGCAGTGGGGATCGCGGCAGGCATCCACCACCTCCACGCGACTCCGAGTGCGGTTGAGCACATGAGGCAGGCGACTTCGGCCATGGCCAACGAGTTCCTCTGGTCGACCGTGGCGGATAGGTTCCTGCGTCTGGCCGGGACCTTGGTGCGATCGAATGCTCAGACCAGCTCCGGCTCGTTCGTGTCTGCCGCGCGCTGGTGACCCCGATGCTGATGGACGATCATCTGCTGGCGCTCTCGGATCGTTATGGCGTCTTCGAGCATTGCCTTGGAGCGGTCCCGCGCCGGGAGCACGGATTCTGCGTCGATGATGTCTCCCGTGCACTCATCCTGCTGACGCGCGAGCGCAACAGCGGTGCGGCGGTTTCGGTCGAGGCGGGTCGGCTGGCTTCCCGGAGCCTGTCCTTCGTCCTCGAGGCGCAAGATGAGGACGGCCTGTTCGTCAATCGCAGGGCGGTGGACGGTACCTGGTACGGCCGGGCGTCGGCTGAGGATCACTGGGGACGGGGTATGTGGTCGCTAGGCGAGGTCGTGCAGTCCGCCGACGAACGGCGCGACAAGGCTCTCGATGCCTTTGAGCTCGGAGCCCGGCACCGACCACCCTTCCTGCGATCAATGGTGTTTGCGGGCCTCGGTGCGGCCGGCGTCGTTGCTGCCGAGCCGGATAACGAAGCGGGACGCTCCCTGCTGCGAGATGCGGCAGATCGGATTCCGGCGGGAATGTCGGCCGGATGGCCCTGGCACGACGTGCGGCTCACATACGCCAACGCGGCAATTCCTGAAGTCCTCATTCGCGGGGGCCTGCTTCTCGAGGACCCGCGCATGCTGAAGCGAGGCCTGTCGCTCTTGGACTGGCTGCTTGACGTGGAGATCATCGGCAACCACCTCTCGGTCACCCCCGCTGGCGGATGGAGCCAGGGCGAGCTCCGGCCGGGGTTCGACCAGCAGCCCATCGAGGTAGCGGCGCTCGTCGATGCCTGCTCGGCCGCGGTTGAGGCAAGCGGTGACGGATCATGGCTGCGGGGGATCACCATGGGGAACGCCTGGTTCGAGGGCGATAACGATGCCGGAGTGGAGATGGGCAACCCATTGACGGGGGCGGGTTACGACGGCCTCCACGCCGACGGACGGAATGACAATCAGGGCGCCGAATCGACGCTCGCCTATCTCATGGTCGTGCAGTCAGCTCGGTTGCATGCGGCCGTGCCCAGCGAACAGGAGCGGTCATGACCCTTGTCCACCGAACAGACGTGAACCTCGTCGCGAGCTCTGACCGGGTGATGTGCCGGATCTTCATCCCCGGTGATGAGCAGCACCTTCCCGGTGTGTCACGGGTTGAGAGCGTCCTCGAGCGCATCGCGCGACTGACCGACAAGCAGGTGGAGGAGTCGCTGGCGCGAACGATGGATCGATTTGACGGCCGTCACCGGCACCTGAACCGCGAGCTCGAGACCCACTTCGAGGCGGTGAGCCATCTCATCCCGAATGCGGGGGAGTTGGGGCATGCCCGGCGTTCGCTCATCGGCGCCTATTTCACCCAGGAGTACGCGTTTGAGTCGACCGCCTACTTCAATCCGTCGATCGTGCCGCACCCTGATCAGTCGGGTGTGCCGACGGGCAGCCTTCGATTTGTCATGAGCGTCCGGGCTGTCGGCGAGGGCCATATCTCGAGCATGGTGTTCAGGACGGGTCTCATCTCGGCCGACGGAGACATTGTTATCGACCCGGTCACGAAATTCGCGACGACCCGGGCGCACCGCTACACCGCGCTCACCAGCAGGCTCGTTCGACGGGCTGCGGCTGAGCGCGGCCTGGATTCGCCTGAATTGCAGTCAGTTCTCGGCATACTGCCGGATACGTTCACCCCCGAGGAACTCGAAGTGAGCCTTGAGCTCATGTCGAACGAGCGGATCGGTGCGGCGGCCCTGCCCAGCATGGTCCATGAACTCCGCGACATCGCCCAGAGCAGCTACGAGGTCGACTTCGACGAATCCACCGACATCAGCGAACGGGTGATGTGGCCGACCGTGAGCCACGAACGACACGGAATGGAGGACGCTCGGTGGGTGCAGTTCACCGAGGCGGACGGCACGAAGAACTACCGCGCGACCTACGCGGGCTACGACGGGGCGCAGGTGGTCATGCGCGGCCTGGAGACGACGGACTTCCGCTGCTTCTCATCGATGCAGCTCACCGGCAGGGCCGTATCGAGCAAGGGTCTTGCCCTCTTCCCGCGGAAGGTCAACGGACGATACGCCGCGGTCTCGCGGTGGGATCGAGAGACGAACTCGATCGCGTTCTCCGGTGACGGCTATCACTGGGACGAGGCCGAGACCTTCCAGATCGGGACGGAGCCGTGGGAGGTCGTCCACCTGGGCAACTGCGGTTCGCCTATCGAGACACCGGAGGGTTGGATCGTGCTGACCCACGGGGTGGGTCCGATCCGGGAGTACTTCATCGGAGCGGTCCTGCTCGATCTCGAGGATCCGACGAAGCTCATCTCTGCTCTGCCCAATCCGCTCTTGGCTGCGAGCGAAACCGAGCGCAACGGCTACGTTCCGAATGTCGTCTACTCCTGCGGATCCCTGAGGCATGACGGCGTGCTCGTGATTCCCTACGGCATCGCCGACTGCATGACGGGCATCGCAACGGTGCAGGTGGACGAGCTGCTGGAGGAGTTCAGGCAGCATCGGCACCGCAGATCCTCCGACTCCCGGGGCCGGCGCATGGATGTCGCCTCCTAGCGGATGAGGTCGTCGACGGGCGAGCGGCCTGCGCGGCACGAAGGGGGACCTCGGACGCCCGCAGTTCAGCGGGTCCGTGCCGGTATGCAATCCTCAGGGCACCAGGGCCTTGGAGGAATGCGTGATCGGGTTGGGCACCATCCTCAATGTCGCGGCGATTCTCGTCGGATCCGTGCTCGGGGTGCTCCTCGGAAACCGGCTGCCCGAGCGCACCCGCGTGACCGTCACCGACGCACTCGGCCTGGTCACGCTCGTCATTGCCGCGCTGAACATCGTGGCCCTGAACGACCCGGCGTTCACCGATGCTGTCGGCAATGCGGCCCCGTTGCTCATCGTCCTTGGCGCACTGCTCATCGGCGGCATCGTGGGTTCACTGCTTCGAATAGAGGCCAGACTCGAGGCGTTCGGGCGATTCGTCCAGCGCAAGGCCTCGCGTTCGTCAGGAACCGAGCCAAAGTCAAGGTTCGTCGAGGGCTTCGTCGATACGTCCCTCATCTTCTGCATCGGACCACTTGCCGTGCTGGGCTCGCTGAGCGACGGACTGGGCCAGGGGATCCAGCAGCTGGCCCTGAAGTCGACTCTCGATGGCTTCGCCTCGCTCGCTTTCGCCGCCTCGCTCGGGTGGGGAGTCGCGGCCTCGGCGATCTCCGTCGGGATCGTCCAGGGCGGCCTGACCCTTGCTGCAGCCGTCGTCGGGCCCTTTCTCTCCGGTGCACTCCTGGCCTCGATCACGGCGACCGGCGGTGTCATGCTTCTCGGAGTTGGCTTGCGAATCCTCAATATTCGACAGGTGCCGGTTGGAGACATGCTCCCGGCGCTCGTCATCGCACCGCTGCTCACCCTGGCTGTCGCGCGCTTCCTCTGACGTCCAGTCCGGCCGAGAACTACACCGAGATGTCGCGACGATTGAACGCGAAGACTGCCGCCACCATGCACAGCAACGACGTCCCGGTCAGCCAGGCCACGTCCGAGAGCAGAAGCCCATTGACGAGCGGAT
>WLND01000282.1 GCA_009726075.1 Actinomycetota bacterium | reverse complement strand
CGAGACGACGTGCTCGCAGTGATGAGGGCGGGCCGATGAACCGCAACGTTGACGTCGCTGGTCCGCTCGGACTCGATCCGGCGCTGTGGGACGTGCTCGCCTGCCCGGGCCCCGATCACGGAGCGGTTCGTCCGGACGAGGAGACGGGCGAGATCGTCTGCTCGGACTGCGGGCTCAGGTTCCCCATTCGCGACGGCATCCCGGTGATGCTGCTCGACGAGGCACGCCCGAGCTAGCCCATGGCAAGCATCGTTCGCGGATCGGTCAAGGACTACGACTGGGGCATCGTCGACGGCCTCGCGGCCTGGTGCGGGGGCCCCACGGGCCGTCCGCAAGCCGAACTCTGGTTCGGTGTCCATCCGGCCAGCCCGTCACCCGTCGTCGACGAGCATCGAAATCCGACCGGCGGCCATCTGGCAGATCTCTACGGTGTCGATCAGGTGCCCTTGCTCGTAAAGCTCCTCGCAGCGGCCCAACCGCTTTCGGTTCAGGTGCACCCGAGGGCCGCTCTTGCCGCACAGAGCTGGCTCGCTCAGCAGGAGCCCGGGTCGCAGCAGATCCTTGCTGACTCCTACGAGAAGACCGAGCTCATCGTCGCCCTCGAGCCGTTTGAGGCGTTCGTGGGGTGGCGATCACTCCCGAAGACGATCGAGATTCTTGCGGACGTTCCCGCCGCCGCCGCCGCAGTTGAGTACCTCCGTGCTGGTCAGGTCATCGCTGCGATCCGAGCCCTCCTCGCGATGGAAGACGTGGACTCGGCCGTGCGACTACTCCCCGCTGCGGTCCGTGCCGCGGGCATGCCGGCGGACGAATGCGCGGCATATGACATGGTGGTTTCGACGTATCCGGGTGACCGCGGTGCCCTGCTGACGGCGATGTTGCAGTACGTCGCCCTGGAGACCGGCTCAGCGATCTACGTACCAGCAGGCGTTCCGCACAGCTACATTCGCGGCCTTGGCCTCGAAGTGATGACAACGTCCGACAACGTCCTGCGACTCGGGCTCACGGCCAAGCCGATGTTCATCGACGAGGCACTTGATGCCCTGGACCTCACTGCCGAGCCCCAGGTCATGACCCTCAACGTCGGCGACGCGATAACGCCGGCCGGTGCGCCGTTCGCCGTGACTCTCCTCGATGGGCGGGCCGGCGAACAGAGCCCGGAGCGGATTGAGTCGGGACGCTACCGACTCGTGCTCAGCATCGAAGGCTCGACGTCGGTTCGCTTCGCCGACGACGAACCGGCGCACGCCGTTGTCCTTGACCCTGGATCGGCCGCCGTCCTGGCTGTCGACGAACCGGCACTACTCGTATCGACGACCGGCCTCGCGGCCCTCGTCGAGGATCGGAATATCACGTCGTGAGCAGTGAAGGCGGCATGCGTGCCGTGGTGGCCGCACTGGCCGCCAACCTCGGAATCGCCGTCAGCAAGTTCATCGCCTTTGCCTTCACCGGCTCGTCGTCGCTGCTGACCGAGGCCATCCACTCCGTCGCCGATTCGGGCAACCAGGTGCTGCTCCTCATCGGAAACAAGCGCTCCAAGAAGGACGCAGACGCACGCCACAATTTCGGCTACGGTCGCAGGCGGTTCGTCTACGGATTCGTGGTTGCCGTGGTGCTCTTCCTCGTCGGTGGGGTCTTCAGCCTCTACGAGGGCCTGCACAAGATCCAGCACCCGGAACCGGTCAAGGACGCGTGGATCGCCTTCCTGGTGCTCGGCGTGGCCATTGTGCTCGAGTCCTTTTCATTTCGGACGGCGATCATCGAGGCCAAGCACGCCAAGGGCACGCGGAGCTACGCGCGATTCCTTCGCGATGCGCGGCAGCCTGAACTCCCGGTCATTCTCCTTGAGGACGCCGGTGCGCTCGTCGGCCTGGTCCTGGCGATGCTCGGCGTGACGCTGGCCGTCGTGACCGGCAATGGTGTGTGGGACGGCATGGGAGCGGTGTGCGTTGGGTTACTGCTCCTCATCATTGCCGTGTTCCTGGCGATGGAGATGGCTGCCATGCTCGTGGGCGAGACGGCGCTCCCTGAGGAGGTCGATGCCATTCGGGCTGCCCTCGAGAGCACCGACGGTGTGCAACGCGTGATTCACCTGCGCACGATGCACGTCGGGCCGGATGAGCTTCTCGTCGGGGCCAAGATCGCTGTCGCGCACTCCGACACCGGTGCGCAGATCGCCGACACGATTGACCTTGCCGAGGCGGCCCTGCGCGCTGCCGTTCCAACCGCCAGATACGTGTTCCTCGAGCCGGATATCGATCGGACCGCCCCGGTCGCGCCGTGACAGTCGCCACCCGGCGTGCTCGATCGCGGGGCTCGATGAATGCTCGAAGCCGCTGGTGCACCCTGTATACGCGCCGCCCGTAGTCGAGCAGATCAATGACGATTTCGAGGTAGGCGACTGGCGCCGAATCCACCGGGGGAGGGGTGTCCCGAATCAACTGAGGCTTCGGTGACGGGTGTTGGCGGCGCTCGGGGCGCACCTCGAGTCTGTGATTGGGCGGAATCCGCAATCGTCTGGCACAATTGGCGAACCGCGGACCAACGAAGCCTCGTGACGTCTGCCTGCTTCCCTGTCACACACCCGGAACAGTTCATCTCACGAGGAGTTACACATGACTGTGTTCAAGTCCGATGGCACGCCTGACTTCAAGGTTGCCGATCTTTCACTCGCCGATTTCGGCCGCGATGAAATACGCCTTGCCGAGCACGAGATGCCCGGCCTCATGGCGATGCGCGCCGAGTTCGGCACGACCAAGCCCCTCACCGGGGCCCGCATCACCGGCTCGCTGCACATGACCGTGCAGACCGCAGTGCTCATCGAGACACTCGTCGATCTCGGCGCCGACGTGCGCTGGGCGTCCTGCAACATCTTCTCGACCCAGGATCACGCCGCTGCCGCAGTTGTCGTCGGACGCGAGGGCACCGTTGCGGCGCCCAACGGAGTGCCGGTGTTCGCATGGAAGGGCGAGAGCCTGACCGAGTACTGGTGGTGCACCGAGCAGATCCTCATGTGGCCGGACGGCAAGGGCCCGAACATGATCCTCGACGATGGCGGCGATGCCACCATGCTCGTCCACAAGGGCACCGAGTTCGAGGCCGCTGGCCTGGTCCCGACCGCTGACGAGTCGACCTCCGAGGAGTACGCAGTCGTCCTGGAGACCCTGCGTCGCACCCTGACCGAGGACTCGAGCCGCTGGACCACCATCGGCGCGGGCATCATGGGCGTCACCGAGGAGACCACGACCGGTGTTCACCGGCTGTACGAAATGCTCCGTGAGGGCTCGCTCATCTTCCCGGCGATCAACGTCAACGACTCGGTGACCAAGAGCAAGTTCGACAACAAGTACGGCTGCCGCCACTCGCTCATCGACGGCATCAACCGCGCCACCGACACCATGATCGGCGGCAAGGTCGCCGTCGTCTGCGGCTTCGGCGACGTCGGCAAGGGCTCGGCGGACTCGCTGCGCGGCCAGGGCGCTCGCGTGATCATCACCGAGATCGACCCCATCTGCGCCCTGCAGGCAGCCATGGACGGCTACCAGGTCGCCCGCCTCGAGGACGTCATCGACTCCGCTGACATCTTCATCACCGCGACCGGCTGCTACGACGTCATCAACGTCGAGCACATGGCGAAGATGAAGCACCAGGCGATCGTCGGCAACATCGGCCACTTCGACAACGAGATCGACATCGCCGGCCTCGCCTCGGCCCCCGGCGTCGTCCGCAAGACGATCAAGCCGCAGGTTGACGAGTGGACGTTCCCCGACGGCCACTCGATCATCATGCTGTCGGAGG
>WLND01000281.1 GCA_009726075.1 Actinomycetota bacterium | reverse complement strand
TCAACCCTGCCTACCCCGAGGCAGCCCGCGTCCTCGACTATCCCGCGCTCGACCTGCGGGCCCTGACCGCCGGCGTCGTCGTCGCGCTGGCCGGGTCAAAGCGCACCCGCCTTGGCGATCCGCGCAAGAAGCCGGGCTGGGCCACCGATGCGCTGAGCCCGGCGACCGGCTCGATGCTCAGCAAGGCCCGGTTCGCCGCCTACGCCCTGCGCGCCTCACGCCGTCCGACTCGCGCAATCACCGAGTCCCTCGATTTCTCGGCGGCTATCGCCCTCCGATCAGCAGGCATGGACGAGGCCCTCATCGATCGCGTGCTTCGGCCGTTCCTCACCGGCGTCTTCCTCGAGGCCGACCTCGCCACCTCGCGCCGGTTCATGGATCTCGTGCTCCGCTCGTTCGTGCGCGGCACGCCATCCGTGCCCGCTCGGGGCATGCAGGCGATCCCGGAGCAGTTGCGTGACTCGCTTCCTTCCGACACTGTGCGGCTCAACACCGCCTGCTCGCAGGCCACCGGCACGTCCGTCATTGCCGATGGTCAGCGCATCAACGCCAGGGCCGTGATCGTCGCAGCCGATCCCACCACCTCGGCGCAATTGGTGCCAGCAATCACTGCACCGCAAGGCAATTCGGTCACGACCTGGTACCACCTCGTGCCCAGCGGCGGGTCCGAGCTCACTGGCGGAGACCCGGTTCTCGTCGTTGACGCCGAGCATCGCGGACCGGTGATCAACAGCGTGGTCATGACCCATGCGGCGCCGGCCTACGCCGATGGCGGTCGGCTTCTCGTGTCGTCGTCCGTCCTGGGTGTCGCGAACTCGACCGAGGACGAAGCCCGCGTGCGCGCGCACCTTGCCATCATGCACGGGGTGAGCACGGCCAGCTGGGAGCCAGTTCGCGCCTACGCCATCCCCTACGCGCTCCCGGCCATGCTGCCGCCGCTCGACGTCCGCAAGTCGGTCGATCTCGGCGATGGCCTGTTCGTCGCTGGAGACCACCGCGACACCGCGTCGATCCAGGGCGCCATGGTGAGCGGGCGGCGGGCCGCCGACGCCGTGCTCGTCCATCTCGGCGTGCCGAGCCACGCGTAGGATCGCATCGTGACCTCAGCCGCACACGCAGTGCTCGATGTGAGGCAGATCGGCTTCGGCGACGAGGCAGTCGAGTACCTCGCGGGCTGGGAGTTGCAGCGCGGCATCCACGCGCAGGTCGCAGCAGGCGAGATCGGCGACACCGTGCTGCTCCTCGAGCACCAGTCGGTCTACACCGCCGGCAGGCGAACCGAGCCGCACGAGCGGCCCCTCGACGGGACCCCGGTTGTCGACGTCGACCGTGGTGGCAAGATCACGTGGCACGGGCCCGGTCAGCTCGTCGGCTACCCGATCGTCCGCCTTCCGGAGCCCCTCGACGTCGTCGCCCACGTGCGGCGCATCGAGACGATGCTTATCGAGGTCTGCGCCGAACTCGGAGTCGCAACGGCGCAGGTGCCCGGGCGCAGCGGGGTGTGGGTACCGGCCGACTCTCGCGGACCTGACCGCAAGATCGCCGCGATCGGCATTCGCGTGACCCAGCGAGTGGCCATGCACGGCTTCGCCCTGAATTGCGATAACGACCTCGCCGCGTTCGATCGCATCGTGCCGTGCGGCATCGTCGATGCCGAGGTCACGACGCTCAGCCGAGAGCTCGGACGCGATGTCGCGGTCGGCGAGGCCCTCCCCCTCGTCATCGACCGGCTGACCCAGCTCGTCCACCACGTAGGCTCACGACCGTGACCGAAACGGTATTTGCTGGGACGAGCCCAGAGGGGCGGCGGCTGCTGCGGATCGAAGCCCGCAACGCCGAGACTCCCATCGAGCGCAAGCCCGAGTGGATCCGCACGCGCCTGAAGACCGGGCCGGAGTACCTGCAGATCAGCGAACTCGTGAAGAGCGAGGGTCTGCACACCGTGTGCCAGGAGGCGGGCTGCCCGAATATCTACGAATGCTGGGAGGACCGCGAGGCCACCTTCCTCATCGGCGGCGAGCAGTGCACCAGGCGCTGCGACTTCTGCCAGATTGACACGGGCAAGCCAGCCCCCCTTGACACCGATGAGCCCCGTCGAGTCGCCGTATCGATCCAGACGATGAATCTGCGCTACGCGACTATCACCGGTGTTGCCCGCGACGATCTGCCCGACCAGGGCGCATGGCTCTACGCCGAAACTGTCCGCAAGATCAAGGAGCTCAATCCAAACACCGGGGTCGAGGTGCTGATCCCCGACTTCTCCGGAGTTCCTGCTCTGCTGCAACAGGTTTTCGACGCCAAGCCCGCCGTGCTCGCCCATAATCTCGAAACCGTGCCGCGCATTTTCAAGAGCATCCGTCCGGCCTTCTCCTACGAACGAAGCCTCGACGTGCTATCCCAGGCAAAAGCAGCCGGCATGATCACGAAGAGCAACCTGATCCTCGGCATGGGCGAGGAGATCAGCGAGGTCGAGCAGGCACTTGCCGACCTCCATCACGCCGGCTGCGACCTCATCACCATCACGCAGTACCTCCGGCCCTCTGCCCGGCACCATCCGGTCAGCCGCTGGGTTCGCCCGGAGGAGTTCGTTGCGCTCTCGGACGTTGCGACGCAGATCGGCTTCGCCGGCGTGATGAGCGGGCCGCTCGTGCGCTCGAGCTACCGAGCCGGCCGACTCTTCGAGCAGGCATCAGCGGCAGTTCGATGAGCCCGCTCGTCGTCGCCACGCATCTGTGGCCCGCGGGCGCGAAGACGCCAAGCCCCTGCGACGTCCTCGACCTCGACTTCGGCGGCCCCATCGGCGACCGTCACTACGGGCTCACCATGAAGTCCGACACCCGCCAGAAGGACGTCTACCCACGCGGCACCGAAATCCGCAACCCTCGTCAGGTCTCGATCGTCGACCTCGCCGAGCTTGCGACGATCGCGCAGAGCATGGGCATCGCCGGGATAGCACCGGGCCTCATCGCCGACAACATCTGCACCGAGGGCATCGATCACCTCACGCAGCTGCCGCATATGACCCGGCTCATCTTCGAGGGCGGAGCTGTGATCATGCTCGGCGGAGAGAACTTCCCGTGCACGATCGCCGGGGCAATGGTCGGGGCCGTGCACGGAACCGCCGCGTCCACGTTCCCGAAGGCGGCAATGGGCCTGCGCGGGGTCACCGGATGGGTTGAGCACCCCGGCATCGTCCGCGCCGGCATGACCATCGACATCCGAACCCCCTGATCTTGAGTGACGGGGCCGATGTGCCCTCACCGCCCGACCCCGTTCGGCCTATCCTTGCCTCATGCTGACGAAGATCCGGTCGACCCTCTCATCGCTCGCCCAGAACTGGAAGATGACCCAGAAGGCCTACCCGGCCCTCGGGTTCGAGGTGGGTGGACTCTTCCTGGCTGCAGCCCTCATCATCGGCCTCCCGGTCGCCCTCCTCGTGAACACCGTCACCGGAGTGCTCGTCTGCCTTCCGGTCGGCCTGCTGGCGGCGACCTTCTGGTTCAGCCGTCGCGCCATGAAGGCCGCTTACCGGCAGATCGAAGGCCAGCCCGGCGCGGCCGCTGCCGTCATCCAGTCGCTGCGCGGGGGCTGGATCTGCACCCCCGCGGTGTCGGTGAACAAGAACCAGGACATGGTCAGCCGCGTGGTCGGCAAGCCGGGGGTCATCCTCATCTCGGAGGGCCCCGGCACTCGGGTCGGCCCGATGCTCGCCAACGAGCGCAAGAAGACCGCTCGCTGGGTGCCCGACATCCCGATCTACGAGATCCAGGTCGGCAATGAGGCCGGCCAGATCGGCCTGACCAAGC
>WLND01000280.1 GCA_009726075.1 Actinomycetota bacterium | reverse complement strand
CCTGACCTGGTGATCATGTGGCCCGGTGATCGCTCAATCCGGATGTCAGCCGCGCCCGGCACAATGACCGCATGACAGCGACAGCATCCGGTGCGCGAATGGTGCGGGTCGACGAGGCTGGCCTGGCTCGAGCAGCCGAGCAGGTGATCACTGCCCTCGCGGGCCCCGACGCCATCGTGCGCGATGACCAGCTCGACGCCGTTCGGGCACTCGCCTGCGACGGGCGTCGAGCCCTCGTGGTGCAGGCAACCGGGTGGGGCAAGTCTGCCGTCTACTGGATTTCCGCCCGAGCCGTGCGCGATGCCGGCGCCGGGCCCGTCCTTGTGGTCTCGCCCCTGCTCGCCTTGATGCGCGATCAGGTGGCCGCTGCCTCCCGAGCCGGCCTCCGAGCCGTCACCCTCAACTCCTCCAATGTCGACGACTGGTCGGCGCTCGAGGCCGAGCTGCTGTCCGGGGCGATCGACGTCCTGCTCGTGAGCCCTGAGCGCCTGGCGAGCCCACGGTTCGCCGACGAGGTGCTGGCGCCGTTGATCGACACCCTCGGGCTGCTCGTCATCGACGAAGCCCACTGCATCTCATCGTGGGGCCATGACTTCAGGCCCGACTACCAGCGCATCGCCGGGCTCCTGCTCGCCAATCCGACCCTTCCGGTGCTGGCGACGACCGCGACCGCGAATGCGCGGGTCACCGCCGACGTCGCCGCGCAGCTCGGATCGAATACCTACGTGCAGCGCGGCGAGCTCGCCCGAACCTCCCTGCACCTGTCGGTCGTTCCGAGCCTGTCTCCGATCGAGCGCTACGCCTGGGTCGACGATGCCCTCCGGGTTCTGCCCGGCTCCGGCATCGTCTACGTGCTCACCGTGGCCGAGGCCACCCGGCTCACCGGGTTCCTCGCCTCGAGGGGGCACCGGGTCGCCGAGTACAGCGGCCAACTCGAGCCTGCCCAGCGGGCGAATGTCGAGGATGCCCTGCGCGCGAACGAAATCAAGGCCGTCGTTGCCACCAGTGCCCTGGGCATGGGCTACGACAAGCCTGACCTCGCCTTCTGCATCCATGTCGGCTCGCCGAGCTCGCCGGTCGACTATTACCAGCAGGTCGGACGTGCCGGGCGTGCGCTCGACACGGCCGTCGTGGCCCTGCTGCCCGCGGCCAACGACGAACGCCTGTGGGAGTGGTTCGCCACCGCCTCGGTGCCCGATCCCAAGGAAGCCGGCCTGGTCCTCGATGCACTGCGAGCCGCGCCAGAGCCGGTCAGCGTCATAGCCCTCGAATCAACGACGGGGGTCCGGCGCTCACGCATCGAACTGCTCGTGAAGGTGCTTGCAGTCGACGGCGCGGTCACGCGCTCGGCTGCCGGCTGGGCGGCGAGCGGCGCCCCGTGGTCGTACGACGAGGCCAAGTACGCAGACCTCGTCGCTTCCCGTCGCTCCGAGGCCGACCTCATGCGGGCCTACGTTGCAGGGGCTCGGTGCCTCGAGACCCTGCTCCGCCTCTCGCTCGACGACCTGGTCGCCGTCGATGCGCGCTGCGGGCGGTGCTCGGTCTGCTCCGGCGTCCTTCCGGCCGGTCTGCCGCAACGTCCAGCACCCGAATCAATCGAGGCGGCCACCGGCTTTCTGCGGGGCCTCGACACCGTCATCACCCCCCGCAAGTTGTGGGCCGGGGGCATGAGCGGTCGAAGCGGCCGCATTGCTGCATCAGTGTCGGTCGGTGAGGGTCGAGCCCTGGCCTTCGCTGACGACCCGGCGTGGCCCGACGTGGCGGCCCTGCTCGCCGACACCACCCCAGACGCACCCGCCCCCGACTGGCTCGTTCAGGGCATGGTGGCGGCACTCGGACGGTGGCGCAGCAATTGGCCCGGTAGGCCGGTCGCCGTAGCGTCAATCCCTTCCACCCGACGCCCCGTCTTCGCCGAGAGTCTGGCCCGGGCGATCGCCGAGATCGGGCACCTCGACTTCATCGAGCCCTTCGCAGTCGAGGGTCCACGCCCTGCCGCCGACACCGCTCCTGCGGCACGGGCACGTGCCCTCGAATCACGAATCCGGCTCAGCGCGGGGGCGATGGTTCCGTCCGGCCCCGTCCTACTCGTCGATGACACCCTGCGCACCGGTTGGACCATGACCATCGCCGGTGCGCTGCTCCGCGAGGCCGGAACCTGCGCCGTGCTGCCGCTCGTTGCCCATCAGCGACCGTGACGGTGGGCGCTGCGAGGGGATGAGCATCGCAACGCTGACTGCGATCCCGAGCAGCAGAACTGCCACGACCCCGTCGATGATGAAGTGGTTTCCGGTCACGACCACGACGTACGACGTCACCAGCGGGTAGGCCAGTGCGAGCCAGCGCCACCGACTGCGTGCCGCAATGATGATGATGAGCGCGACAGCGCACGCCCACGCCACATGCACCGAGGGCATGGCCGCGTACTCGTTCGCTCCCGGGATCAGGGCGTAGACCGAGCGGCCGTTGACCGCAGCGGTGTCGATGATGCCGAGCTCCGGCAGTAGGCGGGGCGGGGCGACCGGCTTGAGTTGGATGAGCAGGCACAGCCCCGTGAGCACCGCGATGGTCGTGCGGGTGAATGGCCACGCAACTCGTCGAAAGAGCAGGATCCACCCGAGCGTCACGACGAACACCGGCACGTGCAGGTATCGGTAGTACCAGTCGGCAGCGCTGATCACCGCATCGTTGCCGATGACAACCTGCTGAATCGAGAACTCGCTCGGCCAGCCGAAGGTCGACTGCAACTCGGCCAGCCACAGGCCGGTCGCCTGCGCTTGGTCCAGCCCACTGACGGTCATCGACCCTACGTACTGCCACACCGCGTACAGGACGAGCACCAAGGCTGCCTCCCGGGTGATGAACGAGACGGAAGCCAGGCGCGTGGACTTCTGAACGGTTCGGCGCTGGACGAGACTGATGACCATCGAGAAGGCAGCAAGCAGCGCTGCGAGCACAAGGGCTTGGCGCCAGGGCAGCCAGCCGATTTCAGGAAGATCCACTCATTCGTCCATCCGAGTTCGGGCCAATGGGCCAGCGATCCGCACCACACTGCATCGTCCGGTTGTGGCCCAGATCCACCATCTGGTTGCTACGAACACGGTAACCCGCCGGGCTTCGTCCGTCGCCGATCAGGGATCAGCGCTCTCGTGGCGCCGCGTTCGGGGCCTACATCCTCCAGACGGCTGTCGTGATTGGTGTGGCCGTCTCCCTGGCAGGCTGGCAGATCGTGCCCGAGGTGAGGGCCCTTATGGTCGCCCCCCTTGCCGTGGCGGGTTCATTCGGACTGTCCTGGCTCCTGACGCGCCTGCCGGGTGGCGGCCGGTTCGTGTAGTCACGCAGGCTCACCGGCCGCTCAGATCCAGACCTCAGCCCTGAAGTCTCTATCGCGATGGATCAGGACAACATCGGCGTGAGTCGCCGCGGTGATCACGATGAGGCAGTCGGTGATGCCCCGGACTGGGGCGTGTTCTGCCTCAACCTGCTGCTGGGCTGGGCCCTCATCGGCTGGATTGTGGCGCACTCGTGTCAGTGATTGTGCTCGGTCTGCGTCGGGAGCAATTGCCCGACGCCCACCCCGTTGCCCTGTGCATCGACGATATCTACGACGCCCATCATGCCGAGATCCTCATGGCCGAGGACGTGACAGTGGAACACAGTGCGGCCCACGTAGTCGGCGAAGCGGATGCGGATGCGCGCCCAGTGCCCCGGGGGGATGCTGAGGGTGTCCATCTCCCCACGAGGATCAGCCGGTACGCGCGTGAGGATGGTTCCGGTCGCCGGGTCGAACTCCCCGGAGTCGACGACGAAGAAGCCGTTGACGTGCAGGTG
>WLND01000028.1 GCA_009726075.1 Actinomycetota bacterium | reverse complement strand
GCCCCGGCGGGATCGACAGGTAGAACGCGTGGTTGCCGTTCGTGCCCCGGCTGAGGTCGAGATCGGCCACGACCCGGCTGAGCTCGTCGTAGGCGGCCGGGTCGGCGAGGTCGCCCGCAACGAAGCGAATTCCCTCGGACAACTGGCGCCAGGTGTCTTCGTTGAATGGGGTGCGTGAGTGCTCGCGCACCGCGTCGTGGACGACCTGGGCGAAATCCTGGTCGGCCCAATCGCGCCGGGCGAACCCGACGAGCGCGAATCCGGGCGGGAGCAGGCCGCGATTGGCGAGGTCATAGATCGCGGGCATGACCTTCTTGCGGGCCAGATCGCCCGTGACCCCGAAGAGGACCATGCCGCACGGGCCCGCGACCCGTGGCAGCCGGCGGTCGAGGGGATCGCGCAGTGGATTCGTCATGCGGCGCCCATGGCAGTGGCCACCGTCGCGCGCAGTTGCTCCCACGCATCAATGAACTTCTGGACGCCCTCAGCCTCGAGCTCGGCGCACACCGCGGCCTCGCTGATGCCCAGGGCCTCGAGCTGCTGCCAAACGACCGCGGACGCGTCAGCGGTCCCCGTGACGGTGTCGCCGCGGACCGTTCCGTGGTCGGCAACGGCATCGAGCGTTGGCTCCGGCATGGTGTTGACGCAGCCGTCGACGGCGAGGTCGACGACGTAGCGGGTGTCGTCATACGCCGGGTCCTTCACGCCGGTCGAGGCCCACAGCGGCCGCTGAGGGTGGGCCCCCTGGGCCGCGAGCGCCTGCCATGACGGGCTCGAGAGGGACTCACGGTGCGCCGCCCAGGCCAGGCGAGCGTTGGCGATGGCTGCCCGGCCCCGCAGGGCGGCGGCCTCATCGGTGCCCATCGCATCGAGCCGCGCATCGATGGCGACATCGACGCGACTGACGAAGAAAGAGGCTACCGAGTGGATGGTCGCCAGGTCGTGACCGTTGCCCGCGGCCTGACGCAACCCCTCCTCGTAGGCGCCGACGACCTCGAGGTAGCGCTCGACCGCGAAGATGAGAGTGACGTTGACGCTCACGCCGGCGGCAATGGCCGCAGTGATCGCCGGTAGCCCTGCGCGGGTCGCCGGGATCTTGATGAGGGCATTTGGCCGGTCGACCGTGGCCCACAGCTCGAGCGCCTGGGCGATGGTCGTCTCGGTGTCATCAGCGAGCCTGGGATCGACCTCGATCGAGACGCGGCCGTCAACGTGGTCGCTCGAGTCGTAGACCTCCCGCAGGACGTCGCAGGCGGCACGGACGTCGTCGGTGGTCAGGCGCCTGATAGCGGTATCGGTGTCTGCGCCGCTGGCTGTCAATGTCGCGAGATCGGCGGCATAGGCGGCGGCTCCGCTCGAGATCGCCTTCTCGAAGATGGAGGGATTGGTCGTGACCCCGCGCACGCAGCGGTTGGCGACGAGATCGGCCAGGCCCCCGGTTTCGAGCCGGTTGCGGTCGAGGTCGTCGAGCCAGATCGACACGCCCAGTTCGGTGAGTTCAAGAAGCGGTTTCGGTGCAGACATGTCGATCTCCCTCGTGGGTGGGCCGTGGACTGGATGCGTCGCGCGAGTCTCAGAGCGATTGCCGAGCAGCGGCGACGATTGCGTCGACCGTGATGCCGAACTCCTCGAAGAGCACCTGATAGTCGGCACTGGCACCGAAGTGATCGATGCCGATGACCTTGCCGCGATCTCCGACGTACTTCCACCATCCGAGCGTGCTGCCAGCCTCGACCGCAACGCGAGCTCGGACGGAGGGGACCAGCACGGAGTCGCGGTACGCCTCGTCCTGCTCGTCGAACCACTCAAGGCACGGCATCGAGATGACGCGGCTGCTCACGCCTTCGGCCTTGAGCCGCTCGTGCGCTGCGACGGCCAGCTGTACCTCTGATCCGGTTGCGAGGAGGAGCACGGCCGGCTCGGGTGCGTCAGCGATGACGTACGCGCCGCGACGGACGCCGTCGAGCGCGGCCTCTGACGTGGTCAGGGTGGGCAGGTTCTGCCTGGTGAGGATGAGGCCGACCGGGGTGCGGCGCGAGAGGGTCGCGTGCCAGGCGGCAGCAGTCTCGTTGGCATCGGCCGGGCGGACGATGCTGAGGCCGGGCACCGCTCTCAGCGACCACAGGTGCTCGACGGGCTGGTGGGTCGGGCCGTCCTCGCCGAGACCGATCGAATCGTGGGTCCACACGAAGGTGCTTGGCAGTTGCATGAGCGCTGCGAGCCGCACGGCGCCGCGCATGTAGTCGCTGAACACCATGAATGTGCCACCGAACGGCCGGGTGAGGCCATCGAGGGCGATGCCGTTGATGATCGAGCCCATCGCGTGCTCGCGAATGCCGAAGTGAAGGATGCGGCCGTGGGTCGATGCGCCCGGCAGGCGTGAGCCCTCAGGAAGGAAGCTGCCGCCGCCCTCGATGGTCGTGTTGTTCGACTCGGCGAGATCGGCCGAGCCGCCCCAGAGCTCGGGCATGACGGCTGCAACGGCGTTGATGACCTCGCCCGATGCCTTGCGCGTGGCGACGGAACTGCCGACCTCGTAGCTCGGGAAGGCGTCGTTGAAGCCGGCAGGGAGCTCGCCGGCAACGAGGCGATCGAGCAGGGCGGCGTGCTCGGGCTGGCCGGCCCGCCATGCGTCGACCCCGGCCTGCCAGGCGGCGCGCTGTGACTGCACCCGCGCCTGCAGGCTGGAGCGGACATCGGCGAGCACCGTGGGGTCGAAGGCGAAGGAGACCTCCGGGTCGAGCCCGAGGGCGGACGTGGTCGCGGCCACCTCGGCTGCACCGAGGGCCGAGCCGTGGGCCTTCGCGGTGTTCTGCGCATTGGGGGCCGGCCACGCGATGGTCGTGCGCATGCGGATGAAGGTCGGTCGGTCTGGCTCCGTCTTGGCTGCCGTGAGGGCGGCAAACAGTGCCTCGCGATCGATGTCGCCGTCGGGCAGGCGGTCGACGCTGTGGGTCGCCCAGCCGTAGGCCGCATATCGCGCCACGACGTCCTCAGTGAAGGCAACGGCCGTATCGCCCTCGATCGAGATGTGGTTGTCGTCCCAGATGACGCACAGTCGGTTCAGCTGCTGGGTACCGGCGAGGGACGAGGCTTCCGAGGTCACGCCCTCCTCGAGGTCTCCGTCCGAGGCGATGACCCAGATTCGGTGATCGAAGGGGCTCTGGCCGTCCGGAGTCTGCGGATCGAAGAGGCCGCGCTCGTAGCGCGCCGACATCGCCATGCCGACTGCAGTGGCCAGGCCCTGCCCGAGCGGGCCGGTCGTCGTCTCGACCCCGGCGGTGTGGCCGAACTCCGGGTGCCCGGGTGTGCGACTGCCCCACGTGCGAAATGACGCGAGGTCGTCCATCGTGAGGCCGTAGCCGGAGAGGAAGAGCTCGCTGTAGAGGGTCAGGCTTGAGTGACCCGCGGAGAGCACGAAGCGATCGCGGCCAAGCCAGCGAGGGTCGCTCGGGTCATGGCGCATGATGCGCTGGAAGAGGAGGTAGGCCGCTGGAGCCAGGGTCATGGCGGTGCCGGGGTGCCCGTTGCCGACCTTCTGGACCGCGTCCATTGCCAGTGCCCGCAGGTGCCTGACGGCCGAATCATCGGTCGCTGTCCAGTCGAGGGAGGTGGGCTGCGGCGGGGCAATCTGGGCGGCTTCCATGGGTCAACCCTAGCCAACGGAGTGGGGGGGTGACCGAGGTCAGACGTCCGATGGGTGACCGGGGAGCCCGACTTGGGTACGATCACTCGCGTGACTGCTGTGATCGAACCGGGGGCCAAGGCGGACGGCTCCAGATTCCGAGCGCACCTAGCCCTGACGAAGCCTCGGATCATCGAACTGCTTCTCGTCACCGCGATCCCCACCATGTTCCTGGCGGCCGACGGTCTGCCGACACTGACCATCACGGTCGCCGTGCTCGTCGGCGGGGCCCTGTCGGCCGGTGGCGCTAACACCCTGAACAGCGTGTACGACCGCGACATTGACGCCCTCATGCACCGCACGCAGGCGCGTCCCGCTGCCGTCGGCTCGATCTCGGTCCGGGCGGGGGTTGTCCAGGGGATCGTGCTCAGTCTGCTCAGTGCAGTCGTGCTCGCGTGGCTGACGAACTGGCTGGCTGCGGCTCTGTCGATCGTGGCCATCGCCATGTACGTCCTCGGCTACACGATGATCCTCAAGCGGCGTACCTCGCAGAACATCGTGTGGGGCGGAGCAGCAGGCTGCATGCCGGTGCTGATCGCCTGGTCGGCCGTGACCGGCGGGCTTTCGGCCACGCCCATCGTGCTGTTCCTCATCGTCTTCTTCTGGACCCCGCCCCACTACTGGCCCCTGGCCATGAAGTACCGCGACGACTACGCCAACGCGGGGGTGCCCATGCTCCCTGTCGTGCGAAACGACGTACAGGTGGCCGCGAGCGTCATCCGGTACTCGTGGGTCATGGTCGCGGTCTCCCTGGCCCTGGTCTGGGTGGCCCCGATGGGCTGGGTCTACGGCGTCACGGCCCTGGCCGTTGGTGCCGTGTTCATCGTCATGGCCTACCGGCTTCAGTCAGCCGCCAGGCGCGACGACGTGAACATCAATGACACGGCCATGCGGCTGTTCCACTGGTCGATCACGTACCTGTCGCTGCTCTTCCTCGCCGTGGCAATCGACCCCTTCATCGGATAGCGCGGCACCCCGGTCGTTTCAGCCGGATAGCGGACGAAACGGCCGGTCGGCCGGTCGTTTGAGCCAGATTCTGGGCAGGACGAAGGAATCGGACCCACGCGACCCCTTATTCGTTCATCTGGCCCGGGCAGGCACACGGTCGGGGTAATCCTCGCCGGCAACTACCCTCATGGCATGAGCGAGATTCCTGTCTGCCCCGAGTGCACGAGCGAGTTCACCTACGAAATGGGCGAGTTGCAGGTGTGCTCGATGTGCGCCCACGAGTGGTCATCCGCCTCCACTGCGGCCCCCGGAGATGCGTCGGATGGAGTAGTGGAGACTCCGGTCATCAAGGACTCCGTCGGAAACCCACTCGCCGACGGCGACACGGTGACCATCGTCAAGACCCTGAAGGTCAAGGGCAATCCGAGCGACATCAAGGTCGGCACCAAGGTGCGCAACATCCGTCTCGTCTACGGCTCGGGCGATCACGACATCGACTGCAAGGTCGATGGCTTCGGCCCGATGATGCTCAAGTCCAGCGTCGTGAAGAAGGCCTAGCCGGACGTCGCGGCAGGTCAGCCCCGAGATCGCTCGGCAGCAGGCACGAAGAGCACGGCTGCCCAGACACACACGGCACCGGTCACGTGCACGATGACGGCGACGATCGGCAGGCCGGTGAAGTACTGGATGTAGCCCACGGCCCCCTGCGCCACGGCAACCCCGGTGAGAATCCAGGCGGCGCGTCTGGCTCCCGTGGGTGCATCGGTGAGCCGAAGGGCCAGCAGAAGTGCTGCGAGGAGCCCGAGGAACAGCAGGACGACGTCGGCGTGGAGCCAGGACACCGTGCGCGGGTCGAAGCTGAAGCGGTTCTCGCTCAGGGGATCGCCGCTGTGAGGGCCACTGCCGGTGACGATGACCCCGAGAAGCACGACGACGCCGGCTATGGCAACGAGCCCCCAGGTGAGAACCCGGATCTCACGCCTCACGAGCATGATCACGGGCTGATCGCCAGGATCGCGTGACCGGACGACGAGGGCGACGCACCCGGCGATGATGGCCATCGAGAGCAGGAAGTGCGCGGAGACGGTGGCCGGATGCAGCCCGGTGAGCACCGTGATCCCGCCGAGCACGGCCTGCGCGACGGTGCCGAGGATCGGGATGCAGGCGAGGAGCAGCAGGACTCGCCTCGATGGAAGGCCCAGCCGCGATCGGCGGCGCATGTCGGCAATCACAGCGACAATCGCAGCCACCGCGAGGACAACCAGGGCGAAGGTGAGCATTCGATTGCCGAATTCGACGTACTTGTGCCACGTCTCGGCCTGGCGCGTGGTCGGCACGTACGAGCCCTCGACGCACTCCGGCCAGGTCGGGCACCCGAGGCCGGAGTTCGTCACCCGGACCACGGCGCCGGTGACGACGATTGCCATCTGCGCCACGAGGTTCGCCACGAAGATGGCCCGGACTGCCGGGGTGCAGCGCACATTGGTGATCACGACGTCACCCTAATGAATCGCATCGGGCGTCAGTCCCACGTGAATGTGCGCCTTGCGAGGAACGCGGCAATGGCGGCCCATCCGAGCAGCAGGAGGAGCTGTGTGCCGGGGAAGGCGCCTGTGCTCAGGGAGGCAGTCATCGCGCTGGCCAGGGCCGCGGAGGGCAGCAGGGCGATGATCGCGCCGATCGGCCCCGGCATGGCGGAGGTCGCGATCACGACGCCCCCGAAGACGATGAGCACGATGAAGATGCCGTTGGCGAGCGCGAGTACCGCCTCGGCGCGCAGCGCGCCGGCGAGGAACACGGCCCATGCTGCGAATGCCAGGCCACCGAGGGCGATTGCCAGGATCGCCCCAGGAATGTTCACGACCGGACGCCAGCCGAGGAGTACGGAGACGAGGGCGATCGCCGCGATGGAAATCGCGGAGAGCAGCGCGGTCGCGACGGCCTTGGCGAGCAGCAAATCGAGTCGTGACAGGGGCGTGGTGGCAAGGAACTTGAGCGCTCCCGAGCGCCGCTCGAATCCCGTCCCGATGGCCAGGGAGGTAACGCAGGTGGCCATGAGGCTCACCGCCATGACGATGGGTGCCTGTCCATCGACGTCGCCACCACGAGCGAAGGTCAGGGCGATGAGGAGGACAAGGGGGATGACGAACATGACGAGGATCTGCTCGCCATTGCGCAGCAGGAGTCGCAACTCCCAGCGAGCATGAGCGCTGACGCGATGTGCGGCGCTCACGCTGGCGGGGGCGGTTGGCGAGGCGCTCACCGTCATTGGATCTCCTCCGCTCGTGATTGCGCATCGGCCGCGTCGATAACGATCTGCTCGAGCGAGGCCCGTCCGACGATGAGGCCCTCGGCCATGACCCCGTGATCGGAGCACCATGCGGTGACTCCGGCCATGACCCGGGGAGTCGGCGCGCCATGAACGAGGTACCGGCCCGGCATCGGCTCCTCAACTCGGTAGTCGACGCCGAGCGATAGGGCGAGCGGCGCAGTGTCGAGGTGCATGGGCGCTCCAAAGCTCACCGCATCGTGGGCCCCGGTGAGCTCATCAAGCGTTCCGGCGGCGACGACTCGGCCAGCCGCGATGACGACAACATGGTCGGCGAGATTCTCGACGTCGTCGAGTTGGTGCGTGGTGAGCAGGATGCTCGTGCCGTTGTCGCGGCGCCGACCGATCGCCTCGAGCAGGTTACGGCGGGCCAGGGGATCGAGTCCGGCCGTCGGCTCGTCGAGGATGAGGAACTCCGGCTCGGGCAGCAGCGCGGCGGCGAGCTTTACTCTCTGCTGCTCGCCGCCCGACAGCCTCCGGGTTGTCGTGCGGGTCGCTGGATCGATGCCGACGAGTTCGAGGAGTTCGGACGGGTCTGCGTGACGGGGGTACAGCCGTGCGAGGTACTGCAGCCATTCGAGGGGCCTGGCCGTCGGGTAGAGCCCGCCCTGCTGCAACATGACGCCGATCCTGGGTTTCACCGCAGGATCCGCTGGGTCGCATCCGAGGAGCCGGACGCTCCCGCCGGCGGCTGCCCTGAGGCCGGCGACCACCTCGATGGTGCTCGACTTGCCAGCACCGTTGGGGCCGAGGAGCGCGGTCACGGCTCCCACGGCGGCCATCATGCTTAGGCGGTCCACGGCGGCCTTCGTGCCGTATCGGACGACGAGATCCTCGACAATGAGTGCAGTTCCTGAAGTCACGGTCCGAGTCTAGGGACCCCCCGATTGGCATGATTCACCATTTAGGCAACAATGATGTTGTGAAATTCCCCGGAGAAGCCGCAGCCCGCATTGCGCGGTCGCTTCTCGACGTCGGGCCCGCGACGGCGTCTGACCTGGCCGATCGCCTTGGCCTCACCGCAACCGCCATTCGCAGGCCGCTCGCGGCCCTCATCGACGCAGAGCTTGTGGTGTCCTCCGAGCGCTCCCCGTACGGCCCGGCCCCTGCTCCTCGGCGTGGGCGCCCGAGCCAGGTGTTCAGCCTCACGCAGTCCGGTCGCTCCGCGTTCAGTGACGCATCCGACGAGCTCGCGCTCGAACTTCTGCGCTTCGTCGATCGCACCCAGGGCCACGCCGGCGTCGAGGCGTTTGCCGCCGAGCGGGCAGAGCGGCTCGTCCGCCGCATCGACCCCGCGTCGGGCGCGCCGTCAGCGGCGTCGGTGCAGGCCATGGCCGACACGCTCACCGCCGCCGGGTATGCGGCCTCGGTCGACGTGGCCGGCGACGATGCCAGGACCGTCCAGCTCTGCCAGCACTCCTGCCCGGTATCGGATGCAGCGGGTGAATTCCCGGCGCTCTGCGAGGCTGAAACTGCCGCGCTCGGAGAGGCGCTGGGCGTTCACGTCACCAGGCTCGCGACTATCGCCCATGGTGATGGCGTATGCACCACGGTCATCCCGATCGACGCCCGACGTACGTCAGCAATCCCAGCTTCGTCCATCAGCATTTCTCAGTCGCACTCCAACCGAAGGGCCCTGGCATGAGCGATCAGACCATCACCAAGACCGATGCCGAGCAGGTGCTGACGTCGGCGGAGCAGCAGGCCGCAACCATCGACGAGCTCGGGCGCTACGAGTACGGCTGGCACGATGCCGATAGCGCCGGGGCAATCGCAAAGCGCGGCCTGAGCGAGGACGTCGTCCGTAACATCAGTGCGTTGAAGAACGAGCCGGAGTGGATGCTCGAACTGCGACTCAAGGGCCTGCGGCTGTTCGGCAAGAAGCCAATGCCGACCTGGGGCTCCGACCTGAACGGCATCGATTTCGACAACATCAAGTACTTCGTGCGATCGACCGAGAAGCAGGCGACGAGCTGGGATGACCTTCCCGACGACATCAAGAGCACGTACGACCGCCTCGGCATCCCGGAGGCCGAGAAGCAGCGCCTCGTGTCGGGAGTCGCAGCCCAGTACGAGTCGGAGGTCGTCTACCACAAGATCCGCGAGGATCTCGAGGAGCAGGGCGTCATCTTCCTGGACACCGATACCGCGCTGCGCGAGCACGAGGATGTCTTCAAGGAGTACTTCGGCTCGGTCATCCCGGTGGGCGACAACAAGTTCGCCGCGCTGAACACGTCGGTGTGGTCCGGTGGCTCCTTCGTCTACGTCCCCAAGGGCGTGCACGTCGATATCCCGCTGCAGGCCTACTTCCGCATCAACACGGAGAACATGGGCCAGTTCGAGCGCACCCTCATCATCGTCGATGAGGACGCCTATGTGCACTACGTCGAGGGCTGCACGGCGCCGATCTACTCGAGCGACTCGCTGCACTCGGCGGTTGTTGAGATCATCGTGAAGAAGGGCGGACGCTGCCGCTACACGACGATCCAGAACTGGTCGACGAACGTCTACAACCTCGTGACTAAGCGCGCCATCGCGCACGAGGGCGCGACCATGGAGTGGATCGACGGCAACCTCGGCTCGAAGGTCACGATGAAGTACCCGGCCGTGTGGCTCATGGGGGAGCATGCCAAGGGGGAGACACTGTCCATCGCCTTCGCTGGCGAGGGACAGCATCAGGATGCCGGCTCAAAGATGGTGCACGCCGCACCGAACACCTCGTCGAGCATCGTCTCGAAGTCGGTGGCGCGCGGTGGTGGCCGAACCTCGTACCGCGGCCTCGTCCAGATCCTCGAGGGCGCCCACGGATCGAAGAGCACGGTCAAGTGCGATGCCCTGCTGGTTGACGACATCTCGCGTTCGGATACCTACCCGTATGTCGATGTCCGCGAGGACGACGTGTCGATGGGTCACGAGGCAACCGTCTCGAAGGTGAGTGCCGACCAGCTGTTCTACCTCATGTCCCGCGGCATGACCGAGGACGAGGCAATGGCCATGATCGTGCGCGGATTCATCGAGCCGATCGCCCGCGAGCTGCCGATGGAGTATGCCCTCGAGCTGAACCGGCTCATCGAACTTCAAATGGAAGGAGCGGTTGGGTGACCATCGCCCCACCACATGACCTGGCCCCCCGGGTCGCCTCATTCGATCCCGACTCGTTCGGGCTGCCGACCGGCCGCGAGCTTGAGTGGCGTTTCGCGCCGCTCGACGTGCTCAGGCCGTTCTTCGAGCCCGTGTCGAGCGCCGGCGTCGTCACTGCGGTGAGTTCGAGCGAGCTCGTCGCCAATGTCGCCGCACTGACCCTTACCTCGACCTGGGTGCCGACCGACCGCACCGCGGCGATTGCCCGGGCCGGCGCGCGATCGGCTGTCACCGTCAACGTTCCTCGAGAGGCATGCATCGACGAACCCATCGTGATTCGACTCGAGGCCGATGCGGAGTTTGCCTACCAGCACGTCGAG
>WLND01000279.1 GCA_009726075.1 Actinomycetota bacterium | reverse complement strand
CTCGCCGGACTCGGCATCGATATCGCGAAGCTGGACCTCGACGACGGCAGCGGGCTCTCACGCGATGACCGCGTCACGGCCCTTGCGCTCGCCAACGTCATCCGGATGACGAAGACCGGCGACGCCGCACGGTTCAGTGTGATGTACGAGCCTGACGCAATGCCGATCTCCGGCGAGTCAGGCACCCTGGACGCCCGCTACGGGCGATTCGTCACCAGGCACTCGCGCTGCGCGCGCGGCGACGTCCGCGGCAAGACGGGCACGCTCTTCGACACGATCGGCCTGACCGGGGTCACCAATGGCGCAGACGGTCAGCCCAAGGCCTTCTCGATCCTGGTCAACGACCGCCCGCAGCGGTTCAGCGAGCTCTCAACCAGGCAGGCGGCAGACGGCCTAGCAGCCACAATCAACGGCTGCTGGTAGCCACCGCTTCGCGATCGTTTGACCCCGATTCCGGGCCAGCTGAACGATTCAGCCGCCGAACGGCCCCCTTTCATCCATCCCGCCCGGATTCGGGGCAGGATGAACGAATGGACTCCGAAACTGGGTCGATTCATTGATCCCGCCCCGATTCCGGCTCAAACGCGTCCCTGGACGTCAGCGCAGGGCTCTGGCTATCTCGCCGGCGGCCCTCGCCACCCTTGGCCCCACCTCGGCCTCGAGGAGCTCACGCATCGACACCACGCCCACGCTTGCCTCGAGACCGGGAACGCCCGTGATCGGCACCGCGATGCCGTACGCGCCCTGCTGACCGTCGCTCGTCGCAACGATCCACGGCGGGTCAAGAGTTCGCCCCGCAGCGGTCCTGGCCGCCAGGATCGCCCGGCCCCCGGCTCCAGACTCCAGCGGATGACGCGCGCCCATGCGGTAGGCCACGTGAACATCTGAGCGACTCGGCTCAACGACCACGGCGGCCAGGGCCTCGTTCCCGTCGACGATCGTGAGGTGGGCCGTGGCCCCCACGGCGTCTGCGAGCAAGCGCAGGGACGGCAGGGAGACATCTCGGACGACCGGCTGAACCTGCCTGCCGAGCGTGAGCACGGCTAGGCCAAGACGGCAACGACCGTCAGCCGAGCGGCGCAGGAACGCGTGCTGCTCAAGGGTGACGATCAGGCGGTAGACCACGGTGCGCCCGATGCCGAGCAACTGGGCGATCTCGGTGACGGTCAGGCCGTCTGAGGCCTCGGCCACCACCTCGAGCACGCGAAGCCCGCGATCAAGGGTCTGTGAAGTCTCCGCCGCCATACCAACAATGTAGTAGCCCGCGGCAAAAGCCGCGGGCTACTCCATTCGAACGATTCGCCGAAGCTCAGGCAGCGGCCTTGCGCACCATGAACGACGAGATGACCTCGAAGATGCCGATCACGATCAGCCAGATGCCAACGACCCATGCGAGGGCGATGACCGAAGCCGGAACGGTCAGGATGAACATGCCGCCGATGAGAATGACGATGCCGGCGAAGATGTTCCAGCCGCGACCGGGCTGACCCTTGCCCTCGATGCCCAGGAAGAGCACAGAGAAGCCACGGAAGAGGAAGGCGATGCCGATGAAGATGGCAAGGATCCAGCCCGCGAGGATCGGCGGGCCCTCCTGCCAGAAGTCGCGCAGCGCAACGAATCCCAGGATGAGCGACAGGGCGCCCGTGACGATGAGCAGGACGCGCATGCCGCCGGAGATGCCCGACGAGAACGAGCGCACGACCTGGAAGATGCCAGTGACGATGAGCCAGATCGCGAACAGCCACGACAGGGTCTCAACCGCGTCGACCGGCTGCATGACGCAGAAGATGCCGACAATGATGCTGACAATGCCGACGAAGAGCAGCAGCCACCATGCTCGGCCGAGGGCAGAGAGCGCGCCTGCTTCGTATTGATCTTCGGTAGGACCGGCGACAACCGATGCCATGAGTTCCTCCATGCTTTGAGGGGCGCAGGAAGCACCCCGTTACGTGTCTGACCTTAGGGGGCCATGCGCCTAGGGCTCGGTCCGACACACCCAGCGTTCTAGCGCGCTAGCCGAGACAGGAACAACTGGGTCTGGGCCTGCTGCGGATGGCCGAATACCTGCTCGGGCGGGCCCTGCTCGAGCACGATGCCGTCGTGCAGGAAGCACACGCGATCGGCGACATCGCGCGCAAAGGTCATCTCGTGGGTCGCCATGACGAGCGTGAGCCCTGCGGTCTTGAGTTCGCGGACGGCGTCCAGGACCTCGCCGACCAGAAGGGGGTCGAGTGCAGACGTAATCTCGTCGAAGAGCATGAGCTCGGGTTCCATCGCCAAAGCCCGGACGATGGCCACCCGCTGCGCCTGGCCACCGGAGAGCCGATCGGGGTACTCGCTCGCCTTGCCATCGAGGCCGAAACGGGTGAGCAGTCCCCGAGCGATCTCGACTGACTCGCGGCGTTGACGTCCGAGGACCTTCTGCGGACCGAGGACGATGTTCTCGAGAACGGTCATGTGCGGGAAGAGGTTGTAGGACTGGAAGACCATGCCTACGCGCCTGCGGACGGCGTCCAGATCAGTGTCGAAGGAGGTCACCTCGACGTCCCCATCGAGGAAGATCGACCCGGCATCGACAGTCTCCAGGCCGTTGATGCAGCGGAGGAGGGTCGACTTGCCCGATCCCGAGGCCCCGATGAGCACCACGGCCTGATGCCGTTCGACGGTGAGGTCGATTCCCCGCAGCACCGGGTGGTCGTCGAAGGACTTCCAGACCCCGTTGACGCCGAGGAGCGTCGTTGTCATGAGACGCCCCCGGCTCGTCGCCGACTCCTCGATCGCGATTGCGTCCAGTCGGCGAATCGAGTCATCGGAATGGTGAGGGCGATGAAGATGAGGGCTGCCCCGACATATGGCGTGTAGTTGAAGGTGGACGAGGCGTCGATCTGTGCGCGCCGCAGGACCTCGATGGGGCCGAGGACGGCGACGAGCGCCGTGTCCTTCTGCAGCGAGATGAAGTCGTTGAGCAGCGGCGGCACGACATTGCGCACGGCCTGCGGCAGCACGACGTAGCGGTTGGTCTGCAGCAGCGATAGGCCGAGCGATCGTGCTGCCATGCGCTGGCTGGGATGGACGGAATCGATGCCGGCCCGGAACACCTCGGCGACGTACGCGCCGTAGGAGAGGACCAGGGCGGCTGTCCCCCAGAAGACTGCGTCCTTCGGCATCCCCTGCAGCCGAAGCGCAGGGACGCCAAACCCGAGGAGAAAGATCACAAGAATCGTCGGGACGCCCCGAAAGATGTCGACGTACAGGGTCGCAACAACGCGGGCGGGCAGGAACAGCGGCGATTTCAGCGTTCGGGCCAAGGCGACGAGGAGTCCGACGACAAGGATCAGCGGCTCGGCAATGAGGAAGATCCGGACGTTGAGCCAGAAGGCCTTGAGCAGGCCGGGGAACGTCGCGATGAACTCCTGGCCGTTGAAGAAGGTCTCGCGAACTGCCGGCCACCCCGGGGTCAGCGACACGACGACGCTGATGACCACGACGAACGCGAGCAGGCTGACCATGCCGCGGAGGGCATCGCGCCGTGCCCGCGCCCGCACCCGTGCCCGGCGGGCAGGGTCTACATAGGCCACTGCCGCGCCGGGTGCGGGTACAACGATGCTCACGAGGGTGCCGGACCTCGCTTGGCTACTGCTCGGTGAAGTACGGGGCTGCCGCTCCGGCGAGCCACTTGTCCTGGATCGCCTGAAGCGCGCCGGACGACTTCATCTCGGCGAGCACCTTGTTCACGCAGCCGACGAGCGGATTGCCCTTCTGGAACAGGAGGCCGAATTCTTCGCCGCCCTTCTGCGCGGGGAACTGTCCGACGATCTTGCTGTTGTCGAT
>WLND01000278.1 GCA_009726075.1 Actinomycetota bacterium | reverse complement strand
GCACCTCGTCCAGAATCCGTCTCCGAATGACTGCTCGGGGATGATCAGGGCTCCGAGTTCGGGGCAGGACTCAAGCCGCGCAACGATCTGCGAGGCGAGGGCCGGTTCCATCACCATGTCGGAGTCGATGAAGACGATGATCCCGCCAAGGCTTTCTGCCGCTCCCCTGTTGCGCTGGGCGCAGCGCTCCGGGCCGGCGATGATGACGCGGTCGGCCCCCGCGTCCCGCGCCCGGGAGGCGGTGTCGTCCCTCGAGTTGTTGTCGACGACGATGATCTCGACGTCCGGGTGGGTCTGGCTGCGCAGCGATCGAACGCAGGCGGTGACGGTGCGAGCCGAGTTGAATGTCGGGACGATGAAGCTGACCGTGGTCATCGGAGGGCTCCCTTCGGAATTCCGATCGCCAGGTCGGTCCGACCCACGAAGGACAGGACTGCGTCCTCCATCTCGGCGGCGACCTCGTCCCACGAGTGGGCGCCGCCGTATGGGATTGGCGCTCGCGGGTGGGCTTGCAGGCCGGGCAGGCTCGCGACCAGGAAGGCCGCGAGGGCAGCCGGCTCGGGCGGGCACAACTGGCCCTTGGCCGCGATCGTCGAGTCCTTCAGGCCGGGGGTGTTGTAGGCGATGGTCGATGTGCCCAGCGCGGCAGCCTCGCTGACCACGAGGCCCCAGCCCTCACGGGCACTTGTCGCGACGTGGACATGCGCTCGTGCCAGGCGGGATGCCTTGTCCTCCTCGCTCACGCGGCCGAGGATCTCGACCCCCTCGGGAGCGCTGGACCGCAGCTCATCGAGCATCGATCCCCCGCCCATGATCCAGACCTGCAGGTCCGGGATCTGCAGGCGCGCGAGACGTGCGGCCTCGACCATGTCCTGCGGTCGCTTGTACGGCACGAGCCGGCCCACCCACGCCACGGTCGGCTGGGACTCCTTGTCGACCTTCGGGACGTCGACCGGCTCGAAGCCCTCCGGGAGGATCACGGTGTTCGTGACCCCGAAGCGTGCGACGGAGTCGGCCGTCGACTGCGATACCACCAGCACGGTGCGATCCCGGTAGGAGCGGATCCATCGCGGCTCCAGCAGGTACCGACCGACCAGCGCGACCGGCAAGGGTGCGTTGAAGCGCCAGCACTCCTCTGCCGTCTGGTGGAAGAAGGCGATGACCGGGGTATCAGTGATCCACCGGTGCGCCGTGAACGGGACCGTATTGACCATGTCGATGACCAGGTCGAACTGGCCCCGACCGCATTCGCGGTACCAGCGGCGGGCGGCGCGGTAGACCGAGAGCCTCCCGCCGCGCCGGACGACCCGGTACCCGTCGACCACCTCCTCGTGGGGCCGACTCGGCACCGAGGCGGCGAACAGCGTGACCTCGTGCCCGGCGGCGGCCCAGCGACGTGCGACGTGCTCGGTGTAGACCTCGGCGCCGCCAGACTCCGGATGGGCCAGGTCTCGCCAGGTCAGGAAGAGGATGCGCACGGGGTCTCCTTGCTCGATCGGATCGGGAACGCTGGGACGGATCAGGCGGCGATGCCGTGGTCGGTTCGGGCCGCGGAGGTGGGCGCACCCGCGGGCCGTTGGACGTAGGTATCGGTGTAATGCCGGCGGGCCAGGACCGACAGGGCATCGGTCAGGGTGCGCAGGATGGCCTTCGAGGTCACCGTGGAACTGGAGATGCGCTCCTCGAGGCGCACCGGCTGGGCCCGCAGGTCGCGGTAGCCGGCCGTGACCGCCGCGACGAAGAGTTCGAGGTCGAAGGCGAAGCGCGTCTCGCGCATCCGCGGCAGCAGCTCTGCCATGACGTCCCGGCGCACCAGCTTGCAGCCGGTCTGCGTGTCATTGACGCCGAGGGAGAACAACGTCCCGACGATGGACGAGAACCCGAAGGACACGAGCTTGCGCAGAAGCGACGAAGCCGACTGCGAGTCATGGTGCTTCTTGTTCGCGAAGACGATGTCGTAGCCGCCGCGACGCGCCACCCGCAGGTAGGCAGCCAGGTGAGCCGGATCAATATCGCCGTCTGAGTCGACGAACCCGAGCCAGGATCCGCGAGCCCGGGCGAATCCGGCGTGCAGTGCCCCGCCCTTGCCGCGGTTCGCCGGAAGGACGACGACGTGCACCTCCGGCGGGAATCCGTCGAGGGTGCGCTCGCTGCCATCGGTGGAGCCATCCGAGACCGCGATGATCTCGAAGCCGACGCCCGCGGCGGTCAGCACCTCGTGGGCGCGACGCACGGTGGGCGCGAGGGCGCCGCCGGGGTTGTAGAAGGGCATGATGACCGACAGCTCGACGTCAGTCTGGGCTGGCGACCAGAGCCGGTCGGCCTCGTCCCACACCACGTGCTCGGGGGCCGCGTCCAGGCCGCGCTCGCGCAGGAGCACGCGGCCAGCGATCATCGCGGGCAGGAGCACGAGCAGCCGGGCGGGCAGGAGCATGAGGGAGAGCGCGGACCGCAGCGACGACCTCTGGGCCGCGGCCGCGAAGTTCGGGTTCGTCATGGCTTGAACGATGGACTGCGGAGTTTGCGCGGAGTTCAAGCCGCGTGCACATCGCGTGCTCGGATGCCGGCGACCAGTGCCGCGGCGCCCAGCAGCACCGTGACGCACATGGCCAACGCCGATCCGCGCGCGATCTGCATGGCGCTGTCGTGCCAGGCGGAGATCACGACGAGTTCGATGAGGGCCCCGACCCAGGGCAGCAGGCTCATCGACGACCCGACGGCGAGCAGGGCGAAGGTGCACACGCTCGCCAGGGAGCTGGCACCGGCGATGAGGGCGAGCACGCGGACGAGGTCGGACTGCATTGCGAAGGCGTCGCCGTAGAGCAGCCCCAGGACCAGCGACGGCGCGGCCGCGACCACGATCGAGGCGAGCATCGCGAGTCCGGCAACGACCATCGCCGTTCGGCGCAGTTCGGCAACCCGTCCCGGTCCGCGTCCTGCCGACACCATCCGCGGATAGGCCGCCGCGAGCGCGGCGGCCGGCAGGGCGAGGATCGTCTTTCCGATCGTGGCAGCGGCGACGTACGCACCGGAGTCGGCACCGTTGAGGAAGTGCCGGGCCAGGAACAGGTCGATCGTGGTGAACAGGAACAGCCCGCCGATCGCGAGGCCGCTCCAGCCCACGTCGCGGGCGCGCATCCACGGCAGGGCCGCAACTCGGCGGGAATCACGGCGGCCGACCGACCTCACGGCCCAGGCCGCGTAGGCAAGCGCGAGCACCTCGCCGACGAGCGTCGCCAGAACCGCACCGGTCGTCCCGAGGGAGGGCACCGTCGCGAATGCGACAAGCAGCCGCACCACCGTGCTGATCACGAAGGTCGCGGCAACGGCCCTGACGCCCCCGGCGGGGTCGAGCCCCAGAAGGCGCCCTCGTAACACGGCAAGCACCAGGGAGACACCTGCGAACGGGCCAAGGAGAAGTGCGTCGGTCATCGATGGGAGATGGAAGGCATAGGCCGGGAGAGGCGCGATAGCCGTGAC
This sequence comes from Actinomycetota bacterium, assembly GCA_009726075.1. Classification (GTDB taxonomy): domain Bacteria; phylum Actinomycetota; class Actinomycetes; order S36-B12; family S36-B12; genus WLND01. The sequence goes on along the minus strand of WLND01000278.1, from coordinate 352 downwards.
CACGAGCGCGACGGCGAGGCTCACGCCAACGAGGGTGCGTACGGATGCGCGATTGACGGGCCCGCTCGTTCGATGCGCGGCGGCCCCCTTGCTTGCCGCGACCTGGAGCGCACCGAGTGGGACCGTGAGCAGCACCATGACCGACAGCACCGTCCCGAGCGCGCCGTACTCATCCGGGCTGAGGCTGCGGCCGAGGGCGGCATGGAGCGCGAGGTTGCCCACGTTCTGAAGCACGACGGCGATGAGCAGCGGCGCAGCCAGTGCGCGCAGCAGGCCTGTCCGAGCTGCTGACGGGCCTGATGATGCCGGTGTCGCGGTGGCCGCCGACGGTTGGTTCGCAGCATCGATCGTT
>WLND01000277.1 GCA_009726075.1 Actinomycetota bacterium | reverse complement strand
GCCGGCGAGGGAAATGATGAGGCCCACGGTGAGTGGCTGCACGCCCGACGTGGGGCTGACGAAGAAGGTCTGCGCCAGAAGCACGGACGCCAGCCCGGTCAGGGCCCCGCTGATCGCGAGCACCCGCATGCCCGTGGTGCGCACCGAGACTCCGACCACCGCAGCACCGAGCGGATTCATCATCATCGCTCGCATCTGCAGGCCGGCCCGGCTCGAACGCATCCAGACGATGACCGCAGCGAGCATGAGGATCGCGACCACGATTGCGCCCAGTTGGCCGTTTCCTATGCCACTGCCGGCAACCTCGACGCGTCCGGTTCCGAAGATCGGCGGGAGCGGCTTGTTCTGCGGGCCGAAGAAGATGAGCCAGACCTGCGTGCCGATCAGGCTGATCGCCAGGGTGGCGATGAGGCTTCGGGTCCTGAAGTTGTCGCGGTCCTGCAGGGGCAGGAAGGCAACCGCGCCAACCGCCAGGCCCGTGACTGCCGAGCCGAGCATGCCCGACGCGATCAGCCCGACCGATAGGGCCACGCCCTCGATGCCGTAGGTATCGGCGACCTGGGCGAACAGGAAGGCGGTGTAGCCGCCCGCGGTGAAGATGAAGCCCTGGGCGAGGTTGAGCATGCCGATGCTCGCCCAGGTGAACGAAATGCCGATGGCGACGAGGCCGTACATCGAGGCGAGCAGCAGCGCACTGAAGACGACATCCATCAGAGGGCCTGCCCGTGGTGAATGCCCTGGGCCATGGCCTCGGCAGCGGGCGGAATGTCGCCGAGCGCCTCGCCGACGTCCTGCTTCAACTCGCCCGCATGCATGCCAAGGACGCGATCGACGCGGCCCTCGAGGAGTGGGAGGTTCTGCTCGGCAATGATCATGGCGCCGTCACCGATATCGATCTGGCACAGGGCGGCAACGAGGCCGAGTGAGATCTTCGGGGCCAGGCCCAGCGAAGGCTCGTCCACGAGATAGAGCCTCGCGTCGGCCATGAGCGCGCGACCAACGGAAACCATGCGCCGCTCACCTCCGGAGAGCGTGCCCGCCGACTGCTTGAGCAGGGGACCGAGGGGCGGAAAGACATCAAGGACGTGGTCCCGTCGACGCCGTCGTGAGCGCCAGGTCGCCCTCGTGTAGGCACCGGAATCGAGGTTCTCCTTGACGGAAAGCCCCGGGAAGATCGCATCGCCCTGGGGTGCGAGCGCGATGCCGCGACGCACGATATTCGGCGTCTTGCGGCCCACGCCGTGCGTTCGCCGTCCGCCGATCTGCTGACCTTCGAAGATGATCGAGCCGTCCTGCCAGCCGGTGAGGCCGACGATCGCGCTGAGCATCGTTGTCTTGCCGTGGCCATTGAGGCCAACAAGTCCAAGGCGCTCACCGGGGTTGACTGAGAGATTGAGGTCGTGCAGCACGCGAACGGGCCCGTAGCCCGCGGAGACACCCTGAAGTTCGAGAATGGACACTAGACCGCCATCAGGTCAACGTCGGCGACATCGATGAGCGGGATGTCGAAGTAGGCCTGGCGAACGGCAGGCAGGGTGAAGACCGACTCCGGTGGTCCCTCGGCGATGATGCTGCCGACATCGAGCACGAGCACCCTCGATGACACCATGGCGAGCAACTCCAGTCGGTGTTCGATGAGGAGCACCGCGATCCCGAACTCCTGCGAGAGTTTGCGGACAACGAGGTCGATCTCGTCGATCTCCGAACCGGTCAAGCCCGATGCGGGCTCGTCGAGCAGGACGATCTTCGGATCTCGAACGAGCAGGCAGGCGAGCATCAACTTGCGACGCTCAAGGGTTTCGAGTGACGCGGTCGGCTGGTTCATGTGGGCCCGGAGGCGGACGAACTCCGCCGCCCATTCAAGACGAAGCCTCGAGGGGTACGGCTTGAAGGCCTTGCGGGCGGCCTTCAAGGTTTCGCCGACGGTGAGGGCCGCTGGCACGATCGGGCGCTGGTAACTGCGAACGAGACCGCGCTCGACCCGCTCGCGCATCGGAAGCTTGCGGATCGACACGCCATCGAGTCGTACGTCGCCGCCGTGATTGAGCTGACGGCCGGAGAGCACTTCGAAGAGACTGGTCTTGCCGGCCCCATTGGGGCCGGCAAGACCAACAACCTCAGCCTGTCCTACTTCGAGGTTCACGCCCTCGAGAATTCGTCGACCACCGAGGTCGAGCGTGATGTCGGTGCAGGACAGGAGTGGCATCTGACTACTTCATCCACGGCGCCGGGACGAAGGTCGCCTCAGCATCAGTGTCGGGTGAGATGACCGTGTGGCGGCCGTCCTGCACCTGGTAGAAGTAGTGGGTGACACCGGCTGCCGGGTCTGACTCGACATCCGGGTAGATCGGCACGGCGCCGTTCGCGAAGTTCAGGTGCCCGGAGACGCCTTCGGTCGGATTGGCCGCGATGTAGGCGTTCACCGCTGCGAAGTCCGTCGGGTCGACGTTCTTCCAGGCGTTGGCGAGCACGTTGACCATGTCGTAGCACCAGGCCGGGTAGACCAGGCCCATTGTCTTGTCGTCGACGCCGAACTTCGCCTGGTAGGCCGAGCGGAAGGCCTTGTCCTCGGCGGAGGTGTTGCCCGTGCCGATGACAGTGCCCCACACGAAGCCTTCAGCCGAGTCGCCTGCGATCTGCAGGTACTCCGGCTGCGACGGACCGTACTGGAGGTACACCAGTGAGCCGTCGACAGGATCAGCGGCGAACTGCTGCGAGAAGCTGGCGAGCTCGGCGCCGATCCAGTGATCGACCATGATGGTTCCGGCATCATTCGCGGCAAGCTTCTGCAGCACCGGGGACCAGTCCTTCGTGCCGGCCGTGATGTCGATGACCTCGCCGAGCTCCCAGGCGCCGCCACTGGCCGCAATGGCGTCAATGGTTGCCTGAGCGATGTTCTGGTTGTAGGCCGTGTCGCCCCGGACGATGTCGATCTTGTTGTTCTTCGGGGTCCACTTGCCCGAGTCCTTCAACCCGGTGAGGAAGGTGACAAAGCCGGTGCCGTAGTAGGTCTCGGCCGGATCGACGAAGTAGTTGCCGTACTTCGCCGGGTCGCCCGCACGGATGTTCTGGGCGTCGATATTCGTGTCGCCGCTCATGTACGGGGCGCCGTACGGGCCCGCAACCTCCATGGCCGCCGGGGGAATGATGACGAACGGGCTGACCATCGCGCTGACACCGTCGCCGGTGAGCTTCTGAAAGCCGGCCGTGATGCCCTCGGGAGTGAGGATGTCGATGTCGGTGACGTCGAGCTCGATCGGTCGGCCATTGACGCCGCCGTTCGCGTTGATGGCCTCCTGAGCCAGGATCGCGCCATTCCAGCAGTCCTTGTGGTCTGCGATGCCTGCGGGGCCCGACTGGGCGATCGGCATGCCGATGACGATCGGCTCTCCGGACGCTGCACCGGCTGCACTGGCCGATGCCGCGCCGGTCGCGGCCGGGGCTGCGGACTCTGCCGCGGGCTCCGAGCTTCCGCCGCATGCAGCGAGGAGCAGCGTTGCCGTTGCGATCAGCGCCGCGGATGCGGTGATACGAGCGTGTTTCATAGGGCCTCCATGACTAGTCAGAGCGCACTTCGGCGCCCGAGCAGCCCCAAGGATCGTCCTTGTCTTCCACCGCGGCTATCGGTAGATATACCGATTTCTGGGCTTATCCCTCACGAAGTCGTTGTTACTGTTTGGTTACGAACGATTATTTCGCGGCGGTTCTGCCCTCATTGCTCCCGATCTGGTGCGACCATGCGCAAATGACGGCAGTAGACATGGGCCGCGCGATTGGCACGATGGGAACGGTCGCGGCAATTGCGTCCAGCGGAGGCTCTGTCAACGAGCGCGGTCGCGAGGTTCTCGAAGAGTTG
>WLND01000276.1 GCA_009726075.1 Actinomycetota bacterium | reverse complement strand
TGCCGCTGGGCATCGCCGAATGGCCCTGCGAGGTCGGCTACGACCTCGATGCGGTCCTGCCGACCGTCGATGCCGTGATGATGCTCAGGGTTCAGGCCGAGCGCATGAAGGCCGCGTACTTCCCGTCGGCCAATGAGTACAGTCGAGCGTACGGACTCGATGCGCGCCGATCGCGCATGCTCGCGGGCCACGCCATCGTCCTGCATCCGGGTCCGATGAACCGCGGCATGGAGATTTCGGCCGACGTCGCCGACAGCGATCGGTCGGTCATCGTCGAGCAGGTGGCAAATGGCGTCAGCATCCGCATGGCCGTCCTGTACCTCCTGCTCGGCGGACACACGAAGGAGCAGGTCTGATGGCCAGGTACGTCGTTCGAGGAGTTCGTCCGTACGGTGAGCGCGCCGTCGACCTGGTCGTCGAGGGAGGCCGCATTGTCGAACTCGCGCCGCCCGGATCCGCCTCGGGCAGCATCATCGATGCTGATGGGCTCATTGCGCTCCCGGGCTTCGTCGACCTCCATACCCACCTCCGCGAGCCCGGTCGCGAGGATGCCGAGACCGTTGAAACCGGATCCCGGGCAGCAGCCCTTGGCGGATTCACCTGCGTTCACGCCATGGCCAACACCGATCCGGTGGCCGACACGGCCGGAGTCGTCGAGCAGGTGTGGCGCATCGGCGGCCGCGTCGGGCTGGTCGATGTCCGCCCCGTCGGTGCCGTGACCGTGGGCCTCGAGGGCGAGCGCCTCGCCGAGCTCGGTGCGATGGCTCAATCGCCAGCTGGAGTTCGGGTGTTCAGCGACGATGGCAAGTGCGTGCACGATGCCGTCCTCATGCGCCGGGCCCTGGAGTACGTCAAGGCCTTCGATGGCGTGATCGCCCAGCACGCCCAGGAGCCCCGGCTGACCGAGAATGCCCAGATGAACGAAGGCCTGCTCTCGGGCGTGCTGGGGCTGACCGGCTGGCCAGCGGTGGCCGAGGAGGCGATCATCGCGCGCGACGTCCTGCTCGCCGAGCACGTCGCCTCGCGGCTGCACGTGTGCCACGTATCGACGGCCGGGTCGGTCGAAGTCCTTCGGTGGGCAAAGGGGCGGGGCATCAATGTGACCGCCGAGGTCACCCCGCACCACCTGCTCCTGACTGAGGACCTCGTGGCCGGCTATGACCCCATGTACAAGGTGAATCCACCGCTGCGCACCCATGACGACGTTGCGGCACTCCGCATGGCCCTCGCCGACGGCACCATCGACGCGATTGCCACCGACCATGCGCCGCACCCCCACGAGGACAAGGACTGCGAGTGGGCGGCTGCAGCATTCGGGATGCTGGGGCTGCAGACCGCATTCAGCGTCGCGCTGCTCACCATGGTCGAGCCAGGTCTGCTCGACTGGCGTGGCCTCGCCGACCGCATGTCGGTGCGGCCCGCTCGCATTGGGGCGGTCGCGGATCAGGGCCACGAGCTCATCGCGGGGTCGGCGGCGAACGTATGCATCGTCGATCCGTCCGCGACGTGGACCGTCGATGCGGGCGCCATGGCCTCCAAGAGCCGCAACACGCCCTATGCGTCGATGACCCTCCCGGGAGCCGTCACGCACGTGCTGTTTCGGGGCCAGCCCACCGTGCTGGACGGGGTCCTCGCATGACACAACGGCGCAATCCACAGCCGCTCGAGAAGTCCGGAGCCCCCGCATGACCAGACGTGATCCAGCCGTTCTCGTGCTCGAGGACGGAACCGTGATGCGAGGGTCGTCCTACGGTGCCTCCGGCACAGCGTTCGGCGAAGCCGTGTTCTCGACCGGGATGACCGGCTACCAGGAGACGCTGACCGACCCGTCCTACCATCGCCAGATCGTCGTGATGACCGCGCCGCACATCGGCAACACCGGGGTCAATGCGGACGACGCGGAGTCGTCCCGCATCTGGGTCAGCGGCTACGTCGTGCGGGACCCGTCCCGCATCTCGTCCAATTGGCGCGCCACCGGCAACCTTGAGGATCAGCTCACCGAGCAGGGGATCGTGGGTATCTGCGACGTCGATACCCGTGCCCTCACCAGGCACCTGCGGGAGCGGGGTGCCATGCGCATGGGCATCTTCTCGGGCGAGCAGGCGCAGATGCGCACCGACGACCTCCTGCTGCAGGTGCAGGCGAGTCCCGGCATGGTCGGCGCCGACCTCACCGGCGAGGTCAGTACCGCCGAGGCGTACCTCGTGCCGGCTATCGGCGCACGCCGCCTGACTGTGGCGGCCATCGACCTCGGCATCAAGGCGATGACCCCGCAGCTCATGGCCGAGCGGGGGATCGACGTCCATGTCCTTCCGGCGGCGGCCACGCCCGCGGAGGTCTTCGCCCGAAGGCCCGATGGCGTCTTCTTCTCCAATGGGCCAGGCGACCCGTCCACGGCCGAACACGCGGTCGCGTTGATGGTGGCCATGCTCGAGGCCCGCATGCCGACCTTCGGCATCTGCTTCGGCAACCAGATCCTCGGACGCGCGCTGGGCCTGGGCACCTACAAGTTGCGGTACGGCCACCGGGGCATCAATCAGCCGGTGCAGGACACGCGGACCGGCAAGGTCGAGATCACCGCCCACAACCACGGGTTCGCGGTCGACGCTCCCCGAACCGGCGCATTCGACACGCCCTTCGGATCAGCTCGCGTGAGCCACGTGTGCCTCAACGACGATGTCGTCGAGGGCCTCGAGTGCCTTGACGTCCCGGCCTTCAGCGTCCAGTACCACCCGGAGGCGGCTGCCGGCCCGCACGATGCGTCCCCACTCTTCGACGACTTCGTCGAACTCATGCAGCGGAGGTCCTGATGCCACGTCGTGACGACCTGAAGACGATCATGGTCATCGGCTCCGGCCCGATCGTGATCGGCCAGGCCTGCGAATTCGACTACTCGGGCACCCAGGCCTGCCGAGTCCTGCGCGACGAGGGCCTGCGGGTCGTCCTCGTGAACTCGAACCCGGCGACCATCATGACCGACCCGGAGTTCTCGGACGCGACCTACATCGAGCCCATCACCCCCGAGTTCGTCGAGCGCATCATCGCCAAGGAGCGCCCCGATGCGTTGCTCGCGACCCTTGGTGGCCAGACCGCCCTCAACACCGCAATAGCCCTGCACAAGAGCGGCGCCCTCGAGCGCTACGGCGTCGAGCTCATCGGGGCCGACGTGGATGCGATCGAGCGGGGCGAGAATCGCGAGCTGTTTCGGACCATCGTCGCTGAGATCGGTGCCGAGAGCGCGCGTTCGGCCGTCTGCCACTCGCTCGACGACTGCCTGGCCGCCGTCGATGACCTCGGCTACCCGGTCGTCGTTCGGCCGTCGTTCACGATGGGCGGGGCGGGCTCCGGAATCGCCTACGACGAGTCGGATCTTCGGCGCATCGCGGGCATGGGCCTGCAGGCCAGCCCGACGACCGAGATCCTGCTCGAGGAGTCGATCCTGGGCTGGAAGGAGTACGAGCTCGAGTTGATGCGCGACAACCGCGACAACGTGGTAGTCGTCTGCTCGATCGAGAACCTCGACCCGATGGGCGTGCACACCGGCGACTCGATCACCGTGGCTCCCGCGCTGACGCTCACCGACCGCGAATTCCAGCGTATGCGCGATGTCGGCATCCAGATCATTCGGGCCGTCGGCGTCGATACGGGTGGATGCAACATTCAGTTCGCCATCGACCCCTCGGACGGGCGCATGATCGTCATCGAGATGAATCCGCGGGTCTCCCGATCGTCGGCCCTGGCCTCGAAGGCCACCGGCTTTCCGATCGCCAAAATTGCAGCCAAACTCGCGATTGGCTACACGCTCGACGAACTGCGCAACGACATTACGCGCCTCACCCCCGCGAGCTTCGAGCCGACCATCGACTA
>WLND01000275.1 GCA_009726075.1 Actinomycetota bacterium | reverse complement strand
CCACTTTGCAGGAGATCTGGACGCGCATAACCGAGGCAGTGACGTAAGGGAGCTGAACATCAGAAGGACCGGGTTGCGAACCCTGCGAGTTACCCGCACAAACGGCCACTTTTGCACCCCCTTCGGCACCCCCTGGGGGTGCAAACCAGCACCTACCCGGAACACGTTCGCTGACGCCCTACGCATCTCGGCGCTCGTCCGGCCCGACGATGCTGCCGAAGGGGTCTGCCACCTGCGCTATCCGGCGTCCGGGATCAATCTCGAGCGGTCCACCGCGCAGTCTTCCCCGTGGTCCATGACGACAGACGGTGCGCTCTCGAGATCGGTGATTGGGAAGTATGGAGCAGTGCTGCGCCCGAGTGGATTCATCTCGTCGTCCGCGGATGAAATCCGACGTCAACGCCACTGCCTCCAAGAGTGAACCACCAGAAGCCTCCCTCGTTTTCGGGTTCGGACCCTGTCATGGTTGCCCACCATCGGCCAACGGCTTCTGGGTCATCGACGAACAGCATGATTGCTGGAACTGTGCCGAGCTGCAGGCGAGGCGTTACATCCACCTCAGCGATGGATCGGTGACGCTCGCAGGCCGTCACCTTGCGAACAGCCTTATCGTACGCCGGACCCCAGTTCGGCGGGACAGAGAACTCCACGACGTCGCCGATGCCACGCAGGCGAGCCTCGTTGAGGATCGCGTTTCGTCCTGTGATGGCATCGACGGGCTGCGTGTTGGGTATTACGGCGAGGCCCGCCAGGGCTTGCATCCGATGGGCCGTCCACCACGCGATTCCGCATTCCGCGGCGACCTCGCTCACCGGACGGTCCTTGACCCGCGAGGACACCACCCCGCTTAAGCGCGCGAAGAACACTCAATTCTGGAACCCCGAAACGCTGCGAACGAGCCTGATGAGTGGGAGACGAGCGACTTCAGGCCCCGCCTCCTCAGTGCAGGCACGTACGTGCTGTCCTACGTCGGCGGCGTGCCTAAACTGGTTATTCCCGGCGGAATAGCCGGCTCCTCCGCCGAGTTGGGACTGGCATGACAGAGCAGCAGGAATACCGGGTCCTGGAGGTTCGTGGCGTCGTAGAACTGCGGGAGTATGCGCCCTGGGTTGTCGCGGACGTCATCGCGTCCGGCTCGGCCGAGCAGGCGGGAAGCGCGGCATTCCGGCCGCTCTTCCAATACATATCCGGTGCGAACCGCAGCGCCGAGCCATTGGCGATGACGGCGCCGGTGATCCAGCAGCCCGCGAGCGAGCGACTGGCGATGACGGCGCCGGTCATCCAGGAGGCTGCGGGCGCCGACGAGTGGACCGTTTCCTTCGTGCTCCCTTCCGGGCGTTCGCTATCGGAGTACCCGATACCCACCAATACGCGCGTGTCGCTCCGCGCGGTCCCGGGGGAGACAGCGGCTGCTATTCGCTGGTCGGGGCGCTGGACCTCATCGAATATCGCGCGCCGCACGGAGAACCTTCGACGGGTGATGGCCGAGGCCGGGTGGCAGGAATCCGCCGAGCCCCGGTGGGCCCGATTCGACCCGCCGTGGAAGCCTTCGTTCGCGCGACGCAACGAGATCGTCATCCCCGTGCGCCGTCCACGTGAGGGATCCGAGGACTAGGGCTTGTCTCCAGTGTTGAGCGGGTGTGCGGCCTGATTATGGGGACATGTCACGTACGGCGGTTGCGTCCCATCGCGTCGTGCAACTGCCTCGCGATTGGCTCTGCGAGGTTCTAGATCAAGCCGTAGCGAGTTCAGGCGTAGCGGCGGGTCGTTTCCTCATCCAGGTCGAGGTGCGCGACGCGGTGAACCGCCCGGTCCTCCGAGGTGAGCAGCACCTGGCGGGCAACGCTGAAGCCGGCGGCCCGGACCAGGCCGATCAGGTCGAGCTCGCACGGGTGGGAGAACACCGTCTCGGCGACGAAGGGCTCGCGGGCGTCGATGAGGGCGTCGTCGGGCGATGACGAGCTCGATGAACGTGGACTTGCCGGAGCAGTTCGGGCCGACGACCGGGTCAAGCCGCACCCAGTCCTCCTACCGAAGCAGTCTGGTCGTGCCGTCCGGGTGATAGCGCGTGAGCCGGCCCTCGTCGTCGAGTGCCACCGTGGTCACTCCCCGAGCAGCCAGGACCTCCCCGAAACGGACGGTGATCAACACGGTCGTCCTGGTCTCGACCTGGGCCGGCACCATCGCCCAGGCCGGAACTCAAATATTGGGAGTCAACTGCCGGCAATGCATGGGTTTGGGGTTGGCGGCTGGAGCCCGAGCCCCTGCGCGCACCCCGGGGTTCCCACGACACCTGACACGCCGTAAGCGCCCCGGTTTTCCTTGGTCGCGTTGATATCAAAAGGACTGACCCGGAGGGACGTCGACGACAGGCTCGAACTGGCGGGTGCCAATGTCGTCGCCGGGTCCGGCTCCTGCCCGGCGCCGACCATCACCGCGGTCATGCCGGTCGTCCCGGTCTCGCCACGGGTCAGCTCCAGCGTCCCGGTCGCGCCGACGCCGCGCACGACGCCCTTGGGGCCCATGACAAGCAGGTCCCGAGACGGCGTGCTCCAGCCGCCGCCGGCAAACAGCCACTTCAGCACTCCCTTCTGCACCCCCCTGGGGGATGCTCGCCTGCACCCCCTCGCACGCTTTCGCGCAACTCGTCATTGCCGCCACGTCCTCGACACTGGATCTCAGGTCGATCGGGCCGGCAGCTCACCGAATGGGGGATCGACGAAGTCCGACACTGCGCGTAGGACGTCGGCGAACGACTCGGGCAGCCCGTCACCGACATCGGGGCGCCGGCGCCGCGCGACCCACGTTGCCTGCGCAATTTCGGGATAGTCCGGCAGGAGTGCTGCGATCAGGACGACTTCGGCGCCGCGATGCGCAGCGACGGCGTTGCAGGCCTCGGCGAGTTCGTCGGAGTCAAACGCGTGGCGCGCGGACGGGACGTGGATGTCCGCCCAGACTCGCCGTCGGGTAGCCGCGCACGGTGACGTCGTCTGTGAGCAGGCCGGGCACGGTGATGCGCTGCGGCATAGGACACACGGGAACAGGGAGTACCGCAGGTACCAGCGGACCGGCAGCAGGATGACGTCTGGCAGGAACCGGAACCCGGCGAACGCCGAAAGAGCCAGGAGGGGCGACCTCGACTTGCGGTTGCGCTTGACCCCGCCACCCTCACCGTCTCGCGGCGATCCGTCAATGCAACAGCGCCGTTCGGACGGCACTGACACTCCTATGTCAAGGAGGAGTGTCTTCGTTCAGTCGTGGTAGCGCGACACGAGTGTCTTGAAGATCGCATCCTGCTTGGCCTCATGGCCAGCGGTCACCGCCGCCGACGGCAGCTTGGGGCCATCCTCGATCATCCGCAGGGACTCGATGGCGTTTCCTGTTTGCGTCGTAAGGATTCTCACGGTCGAGTCACCATACGGCGGGGTGCCGCCACCCGCGGTCGTGGACTTCACGGTCGCGATGATGACGCCGTCCTTCACCTTCGCCGTGGCCACGGTTCGGCGCGCAGGAATGGTCACTCCATCGTCACCTGTCGTCGCAACAGCGGTGCCGTTGCACTTCCGAAGGGCTTTGTCCCGCATCTGCGCGAGGGCTCGCTTCGCCTGGGCTTCAGACGCGTAGACGTCAATGGACTGATTCCAAGTCGGGCCCTTGGGGTAGACGATCTCCGAGGTCATGGTGAGCTGATCAGCAATCGTCGTGGCCGGCGAATCGAAGGTCGCCGTCGTGCACGCGCTGGCCAAGGCGCCGCCGCTCTGCACGTTCGTGAATGAGGCATCGGTCGGCTTGCCGTAGGAGGCGGGCAGATCACTCGATTGCAGGAGGAGGTGGCTCTGCTCCGGTGTGGGATCGACCGCGAGGGCAGGGGCGGCCAAGGCTG
>WLND01000274.1 GCA_009726075.1 Actinomycetota bacterium | reverse complement strand
GGAGGCCAGCCTTCTCGATCGCGTTGATGTTCGCCTTGAACATCGGCATGGTGGTCGTCAGGAACGCCGACATGCCGACGATGTCTGGCTTGTGCTCCTCGATGGCCGCGATGAACTTCTCCGGCGGGCACTGCACGCCGAGATCGATGACGTTGAAGCCGGCGCCTTCGAGCATGATGTTCACGAGGTTCTTGCCGATGTCGTGGACATCGCCCTTGACCGTGCCCATGACGTAGGTGCCGACGGTCTCGGCCCCGGTCTGGGCGAGCAGGGGGCGCAGGATGTCGAGGGCGCCGCTCATTGCCTTGCCCGCGATGAGCATCTCCGGCACGAAGTAATCGCCGCGCTCGAATCGGGCCCCGACCTCCTCGAGCGAGGGGATGAGCGCGTCGAAGAGGATCGTCTCCGGGGTCATGCCCATCTCGAGGCCGGCATTGGTGAGTTCGAGAACGGCGGGCCGGTTGCCCGCCATCGTCTCGTCGTAGAGACCCTTGAGAATGTCGTCCGGAGTCATGCTGCGCCCGCCTTTCCTTGCTTTGTGGGGTAACCCATTGATGCTGAGATGTGCGCGCAGTCTGCGACGAGGAGTCGCGCGTACTCGCGAATGCGGGCCGGGGTCAGTCGCGAGGACGGTCCGGTGATCGATAACGCCGCAATGACACTTCCGTCGGCCGAACGCACGGGAGCGCCTATGGCGACGAGGCCTGGTTCCAGTTCTGAGTCGGCCACGGCCCAGCCTCGCCGGGCGGTGAGGGCGATGTCGGCGTCGAGGGCGGCCCGATTCGCGAGGGTCGCAGGGGTACGGCGGGCAAGGCGTCCGGGTGGCAGTGGTGCCCCTCCGGCGAGGAAGACCTTGCCCAATGCCGTGCAGTGCAACGGAAGCCGCTGGCCCACCCAGTTGACGTTGCCGATCAGGAACCGGCAGTCGGCCTGCGCGATCTGCTCAACCTCGTCGCCGACGAGGATCGCCACGTTGATGGTCTCTCCCGTGACCTCGTTGAGGTGATCGAGGAGAGGGCGGCTGATGTCGAGCAGTGAGTCGTATGAGCGGTCAGAGTGCGCGAACCGGGTGATGGCCGCGCCGGGCCGGATCGCGCCGTCGCCCAAGCGTTCCACGAGCCCGTGGCGGTCGAGGCTTGAGAGCAGGCGCGACAGGGTGCTCTTGGCGAGGCCGCTTACCGACTGCAGTTCCCCGAAGGTGACCGGCCGGTGCGACTCGAGCACGGCAACGAGCAGCACCGCGGCCCGGTCGACGGCCTGCGTGCCGCCCGGTGCGCTCATGCTTCCCGCCTCGTCCGGAGTCGATGCGTCGCCTGTACCCGACCGACTCTGCCACTAGTTCCACGATATGGAACACAAGTTCCATATCGGAGTGTATGGTCGCTCCAATCTTCGGTCAACCGAATTCGGCGTATCGCTGCGAAGCCTTGGAGGCTCGGATGTTCATCAACAAGATGCCCCGCTACGACATCCTGTCGGCTGAGTCGATGGCCACGCTCGACAAGGGCTGGAAGCGGATCCTCACCGAGATCGGGATCGAGTTCATGAAGCCCGAGGCCCTCGATCTTTTCCGCAAGGCGGGGCAGCGCGTCGAGGGGGATACGGTCTTCCTCGATCCGGAGTTCGTGCTCGAGCAGATCGCCCAGGTGCCGCGTGAATTCGATATGCAGGCGCGCAACCACGCGAATGACGTCCACATCGGCGGCGACCACATGGTCTTCTCGAGCGTCTACGGGTCGCCGTTCGTGCGCGCCGGCGACGTCCGGCGGGAGGGCACGCTCGCCGACTTCCAGAACTTCGCGCGCCTTGCCCAGAGCTTCGACGCGATGGACTCCGTCGGCGGGGTTGTCGTGGAGCCGAACGACGCGCCGCTCGACTCGCGACACCTCGACATGGTCTACAACGCCCTGACCCTGACCGACAAGATCATCATGGGCAACGTCGTGAGCGCGGGCAATGCCCTTGACACGATCGCGATGGGCGAGATGGTCTTCGGCGGACGTGCCTCGATTGAGCAGACGCCGTTCTGCATCTCGCTGGTGAACTGCAATTCCCCGCTGCGGTGGGACGACCGCATGCTCGACGCGCAATTCGAGTACACGAAGGCCAACCAGCCCGTCATCATGACGCCGTTCCTGCTCATGGGCGCGATGTCACCCGTGACGATCCCGGCGGCCCTCGTGCAGCAGATTGCCGAGTCGCTCTCGGGCATCACGCTCTCGCAGCTCATCAGGCCGGGTGCGCCGGTGGTCTTCGGATCATTCCTGTCGAACATCGACATGCAGTCCGGCTCACCGCAGTTCGGCACCCCCGAGTCGGCCATCGGATTGCTGTGCACGGGGCAGATCGCCCGGCACTTCGGCCTGCCCTTCCGCACGGGCGGTGGCCTCAACTCCTCGCAGATGCCCGATGCCCAGGCCGCCTACGAGTCGCTCATGACCATGCTGCCGACCTTCCTCGCTGGCACGAACTTCGTCATGCATACCGCCGGGTGGCTTGAAGGCGGACTCGTCTCGTCCTTCGAGAAGTTCGTCATCGACGTCCAGGTCCTCGAAAGTCTCCAGAAGGAATTCACCCCCCTGGAGATCAACGAGGACACCATGGCCTTCGAGGCCCACGACGAGGTCCGGCACGGCGGCCACTTCCTCGGGGCCATGCACACGATGGAGCGCTTCCGCGACTGCTTCTACCGCCCGTTCCTGTCGAGTTCGGACAACTTCGAGCGCTGGACGCGACTGGGTGCTCGCGACACTGCCGAGCGCGCGGGGGAGATCTACAAGAAGAAGCTCGAGGACTACGTCGAGCCTCCCATGGACGCCGCGCTCAAGGGCGAACTCGCCGATTTCGTTGCGCGACGACGAAGCGAACTCGGAGACTGAGCGCCATGAAGTCCTACGACGTCGTCATCGTGGGCGGCGGGTCCGCCGGATGCTCGCTTGCCGCCCGCCTGTCGGCCGACCCGTCCACGAGCGTCCTCGTCCTGGAGGCCGGTCGGCCGGACAACATCCTCGACCCCTACATCCACATGCCGGCCGCCCTGACCTTCCCGATCGGGAACAAGCACTACGACTGGCTGTACTCATCCGAGCCCGAGCCGCACATGCTCGATCGCCGGATCACTCACGGCCGGGGCAAGCTGCTCGGCGGATCGAGCAGCATCAACGGCATGATCTTCCAGCGGGGCAATCCCCTGGACTTCGAGCGGTGGGCGGCCGACCCGGGCATGGGCGACTGGGACTACGCGCACTGCCTGCCGTACTTCAAACGCATGGAGAACTGCCTCGCCGGGGCAGATGAGTACCGCGGCGGCAGCGGGCCGCTCGAACTCGAGCGAGGCCCGGTGCGCAACCCGCTCTTCGGCGCATTCTTCGAAGCCGTCCAGCAGGCCGGATACCCGATAACCAGCGATGTCAACGGATATCAGCAGGAGGGGTTCGCCGCGTTCGACCGCAATCTGCGTCGGGGCCGCAGACTGTCTGCCGCCCGCGCGTACCTGCACCCGGTCATGCACCGCAGGAACCTCACGGTGCGCACGCGATCGCAGGTCGCGTCCGTCGTGATGGACGGCAATCGCGCCATCGGCGTGAACGTCATGGAGAAGGGCGGGGGCACCACGCGCATCACCGCCGGCGAGGTGATCCTGTGCGGCGGCGCCTTCAACACCCCACAGCTCCTGCAACTCTCCGGCATCGGCGACGCCGAGTACCTGCGGTCGATCGGGGTCGAACCCATCCATCACCTGCCGGGCGTCGGCGAGAACCTGCAGGATCACCTCGAGGTCTACGTCCAGCATGCGTGCACCCGGCCCGTATCGCTCAATCCGAACCTGAAGCTCTGGAAGCGGCCGTTCATCGGAGCCCAGTGGCTGTTCATGCGGTCGGGTCCAGGG
>WLND01000273.1 GCA_009726075.1 Actinomycetota bacterium | reverse complement strand
GGCCCGGGGCCTTCGCGTTGAGACTGACATGGAGCGACGCTCCGGTGGCGCCGGTCCGACCGACGCCGGGATGCTCTGGATCGAGGGGTACCCGGTCACGGCGCCGACGGCCAACGCCACCTCGTCCACCTCGCCCTACCTGCTCAAGGCCGAGGACGACGGCTACGGCATCTACCGCGATGAGGTTCGGGTCGCTTCAGCACGGGCTGAGCAGCGTCCGCGGTTCTATGACCTGACAACTGCTGATGGGATCCCCTACGAGAAGATCGCATTGCTCCATCTCGACTCGCTCGCAAGCACGGTGGTCCAGACATGTGCGTACTGGGGCAACGACGATCAGTGCACGTTCTGCGGAATCGGCCTCTCGCTGGAGTCGGGCCGCACCATTGTCAAGAAGACGCCCGCGATGCTCGCCGAGGTTGCGGTGGCCGCCCGTGACCTCGATGGTGCGGTCGATGCGACGTTGACCACCGGAAGCTCGCGAGGGGTCGATCGCGGCGCGCGCTACGTCGGGCGATGCGGGCAGGCGGTCAAGGAGGCAAGCGGGCTACCCGTCGAAGTCCAATTCGAACCCCCGTTAGATCTCGATGTCATCAACGAGGTTGGCGACATGGGGATTGACTCCGTCGGCATTCACGTTGAAACCTTCGATCCACAGGTTCTCGCCCGGGTTGCCCCGGCGAAGGCCGCGTCGGGCATCGAATCGTACTTCGCGGCGTGGGAACGTGCGGTCAAGGTGTTCGGCGAAGGTCAGGTCTCGACCTACGTCATCTTGGGTATGGGCGAGGATCCCGAGATCACCATCCAGGGCGCTCGACGTGCGATCGATATTGGGGTCTACCCGTTCGTCGTTCCGCTCAAACCCGTCGCTGGCTCTCTCATGGCGGATTGGCCGTCGCCTTCTCGCGAGTATGTCGAGCCCATTTACCGCAGGATTCAGGCGTACATGACGCTTCGGGGCATGAACTCGGGGACGGCGAAGGCGGGCTGCGCTCGCTGCCAGGCATGCTCGGGATTGAAGTCACTCGAGCCTCTTGCCCCGCGCGCAGTTCCCCTGCAAATCGGGCCCCGACCGGGACCATGAGTGCCGCGCCGGGCCGGCCACGAATCCAGGCCACTGTGCGGACGGCCCAGACGCTTGCCGAGCGGGACGGTCATTTCGCTGTCAGGCAGGCGGTGTTTGTCAACGACCAGCGGCTATTCCGCGAATCGGACCGCGATGAAATCGATGACGATCCTGGAACGATCCATCTCGTCGCCGATGCAGGTGGCCTCGTCGTTGGGGCCGTGCGGATCTACCCACTCGGCGCGACCAATCGGTGGCAGGGTGATCGGCTGGCAGTGCTCCCCGATTATCGTGCCTCTCGCGTAGGGGTCGACCTCGTGCAGTTGGCGGTCCGTACCGCCGCCCGGCACGGAGGCCTGGTGATGGAAGCCCACGTCCAGGTCGCGAATGTGCCCTTCTTTGAGTCCCTCGGTTGGCAGGTCCAAGGGCCGACGGAGATCTACGTTGCCGCGCTGCATCAGCCCATGGTCTGCGACCTCACCGGCCCCGGCAGGTAGGGCACGAGGGCTCCGTCACCCGCGAGGCCCCATCGTCGGATCAATTGATGGAATGGCGGCTACGAGCGCACCCGCTCCGATTTCGGGTCGAAGGGCGCCGCGAGCTGCACGGTGGCATCGAGCACCCGGCCCCCGACGTTGACCTGCCAGGTGCCCTCGCTGAGGTAGTCGTTCGTCACGATGCCACCGTCGGGCCGCCACACGTAGGCGAGCCCGACGCACGACCCGATGGTCGTGCCGAAGGCCGCCGAGGTGACCTGGCCGGTGCCCTGACCGTCGCGAAGGAGCAGTTCGCCGCCCCACATCATCGCCTCGGGGTCGCGGAGGACGAACGAGACGGCGCGGCGCCTGACCCCCGAGGCCTTCGCCGCCTCGACCGCGCTGCGGCCCAGGAATCCGATGTCGGTCTTGAGCTTCGTTGCGAAGAGCAGTCCGGCCTCGACCGGGCCGTAATCGGGCGTGAGCTCGGCGCCGAAGGCCCGGTAGCCCTTCTCGAGGCGCAGCGCGTTGATGGCGTAGTAGCCAGCGTTGACCAGGCCGAACTCGCGGCCGGCCTCGGCCAGCAGTTCGAACGCGCCCACTGCGAACTCCGCCGGGACGTAGAGCTCCCAGCCGAGCTCGCCGACGTACGTGATGCGGGTTGCGCGCACGGTGCAGGTGCCCAGATCGATCTCACGACTGGCGCCGAAGGGGAAGGCCTCGTTGCCGAGGTCGGCGCGCGACAGCGACTGCAGCAGCGCCCGGGAGCCTGGGCCCATGACGCCGAACACGGCGTAGGCGCCCGTGACATCGGTGACGCTGGCCTGCTGATCGGCGGCCACGTGCCGGGTGATCCAGTCGCGATCGCGGTTGACGGAGGCCGAGCCGGTGACCCAGAGGTACTCGTCGACTGCCAGGCGCGTCACGGTGACGTCGGCTTCGTAGGTGCCGCGTTCGTTGAGCACGCCGGTGTACACGGCGCGGCCGACCTCGCAGTCGACATCGGCGGTGCACAGCCATTGCAGCACCGCCCGCGCATCGCGCCCCTGCACGAGCAGCTTGCCGAATGAGGTCTGCTCGAAGATGGCCACGGCGCTGCGAGTGGCCCGCTGCTCGGCATCGACCCAGGGGATCCAGTTCTGCTTGCCCCAGGAGTAGTCGATGGCGGGGATTTCGCCTTGCGGCGCAAAGAAGTTCGGACGCTCCCAGCCCATGCGCGACCCGAAGGACGCTCCCGCCTGCTCGACGAGGTGATGGACGGGCGAGCGACGGAAGGGTCGCGCAGTCTGGAACTCGCGGTTGGGCCACGGCACCGAGTAGTGCAGGCCCAGCACCTCGCCCACCCGGTCGTGCAGCCACTGGTTGTTGCCGTTGAACGGCGCGAACCGGCGGATGTCGACGCCGACGAGGTCTGACGGCGGTTCGCCGTCGACGATCCACTGGGCGAGGGCCCGGCCCGCGCCGCCCGCCGAGGCGATGCCGACGGAGTTGAATCCGGCGGCGACGAAGAAGTTCCGGACCTCCGGGGCCCGGCCCAGGATGAACTGGTTGTCGGGGGTGAAGCTCTCAGGGCCGTTGTAGAACTTCTTGATGCCGGTCCGCTGGAGGACCGGAACCCGGTGCAGGGCGCTTTCCATGAGGATCTCGAAGTGGTCCCAGTCCTCGTCCAGCAACTGGAACTCGAAGGGATACGGGATCTGATCGGGCGAGACCCACGGCTTCGCGACGGGCTCGAAGCCCCCGACCACGAGGCCGCCCACCTCCTCCTTCATGTACGTGTAGCCGTCGGGATCGCGCAGGATCGGCATCATGCGATCGACGCCCGCGATCTGGTCGGTCACGACGTAGAAGTGCTCGGCCGAGTGCAGGGGCACGTTGACGCCGGCCATCGCGCCGATTGCCTTGGCCCACTGGCCGGCGCAGTTGACGACGATCTCTGCCTCGATGTCGCCGCAGTCGGTGAGCACGCGGGTGACTACGCCGTCCGACATGGTCATCCCGAGAACGCGAGTGCGCTCGAAGACCTGGACCCCGCGCATGCGGGCGCCCTTGGCAAGCGACTGCGTGACGTCGGTCGGATTCGCCGTGCCGTCGCGCGGGAGCCAGATGGCGCCCTGCAGGTCGCCGGTCTCCAGGATGGGGCACCGCTCCAGGGCCTGGGCGGGAGTGAGGATCTCGCACTCGAGGTCGAAGGCATCGGCCGCTGCGGCCGTGCGCAGCAACTGCACCATGCGCTCGGGCGTGCGGGCAACGGTGACCCCGCCGCACTCCTTGTAGCCGGTGCTCAGTCCGGTCTCGGCCTCGAGCTCTTGGTAGAGCTTCGCCGAGTACTGGACGAGCCTGGTGCCGCTCTCCGACGC
>WLND01000272.1 GCA_009726075.1 Actinomycetota bacterium | reverse complement strand
TCCGCGCCCACCGGCCTCCTGGTGGGAGCCGTGGATGGTGTCCAACTCGCGGCGCGGCGGTTTCCCGTCGACGGAGCTACCGCGCGCATCGTCGTCGCCGGGGCGACAGGGGTTCCTCAGGGCTTCTACGCAGCTTTCGCGACCTACGCGCAAGCCCGCGGATACGACGTCATCACCTTCGACTACCGCGGAATCGGCCGCTCGGCGCCCGCGTCTCTTCGCGGCTTCGAGGTGGACTACCGCGACTGGGCGCGCCTGGATCTCGCTGGCGTAGTCGAACACTTCGCGAGTGACATTCCGCTGCACATCGTGGCGCACTCCTATGGCGGCCACGCCTTGGGCCTGCTCCCCGATCCGTCTCTCGTTTCCACCATGCACGCCTTCGGTAGCGGCAGCGGGTGGCATGGCTGGATGCCGCGCACCGAGAGGATCCGCGTCGCGCTCCTGTGGAACGTCGTCGGGCCGGTGGTCGTGACCTCGATGGGCTATCTGGCGTGGAAGCGACTGGGCTTCGGCGAGGATCTCCCGTTGGGCGTGTACCGACAGTGGAAGCACTGGTGTCGATTCCCCGGCTACTGGTTCGACGATCCGGAGATCGGTGCACAGATGGACGCACTCTTCGCCCGAGTTCAGCTGCCGATCACCGCCGTCAATTCCATCGATGACCGTTGGGCTTCACCCGCAGCACGCGACGCCCTCTTTCCCCATTACGTCAACTGCCCACTCACGACGAGAGACGTGCACCCTGGTGAGATCGGCCGATCGGGCATCGGGCACATGGGCTACTTCCGTCGCGGCAGCGAGTCGTTGTGGAGCGCCGCGTTGGATGACCTAGATCAATCCTGAACTCCCACGCACCATCGTGACCGAGTAGGGACGTACAGGTGACATCTTCGGTCGCTCCCCCCAAAACTGAAACGCCGAATCGTGCCCCTTCACGCGGAGGAATTGGGTACGCGAAGGTATGTCACGACCCGCCACAGCCATTCCATGGGACCGAACGAGAAGCGCCTCAGCCACAGCACGCAGAAGGCGGTGATGACGGCCCAGATCGCCAGCACGAGCAGCAAAGATGCGGCGAAGCCGACCTGCCCGTAGGTCGCGAATCCGAAGAAGAAGCCGAAGGCGAGCAGGCTCTGCAGGAGATAGGCCGTCAGGGCCATGCGGCCGACGGCCACCAGCGGCCTTGGTGCCCGCACGCGCACCCACAGGAGGGCGAGGGCGCTGGCGTAGCCGGCCGACAGCAGTGGGACCGCGAACACCGTCACTCCCGCGTCCACGACGGCTATGAGGGCACCTGAATCAGATAGAATGAGGCCACTCGCGCAGATCACGCCCTTCGAGAAGAGCACCAGATTCACAGGAAGACCGAGACCGATACCGACCAAGGCGGTCCGACGCAGCAATGCCAGGTGAGCACTCGGGTTCGTGATGATGCCCGCCTTAGCCGCGGCCATGCCGATGAGGAACAACGGAAGGATCCAGGTCTGACCGACAATGGTTCCTGCGGTTTGAGTGATGGCGGACATGGTCGCGTTTGCTGCGATGACACCGCCGTAGTCCCGTGCGTCGTAGGCGGCAGTCGTCGAAGCGAGTTCCGAGGCGAACGTGAGGGCAACTTCCGAGCTGTCCAGCATCTGGGATGCGACGTTGGTCGCAGCCACGATGAGGAAGCCGATGGTGGCGATGCAGCCCGCCCACCACAGCAACGCCTTCGGGGAGCGCCGCAGGAACAAGATGGCGACAAGCCCGGTCACCCCGTAAGCGAAGAGGATGTCTCCGGGGAACAGCAGGATCATGTGGGCCAGCCCAAGCAGGATAAGGAACAGGCTGCGCCGGACGAACAGCCCGCGGCGAAGATGGCCGGAGGCCAGGTTCCGGGCGGCGATGAGACCCATGCCAGCCCCGAAGAGCGTGGCAAGGAGCGCGATCATCTTCCCCGTGAGCAGCCAGGCGACAACACCGCTGAAGAAGGAATCGACGCTGCCGAAACCGCCAGTCTCAAGTTGCTCGGGGGGAAGGAACAAAATCGGAGAAGCCATGAAAGTCACGTTCACCACGAGCACGCCGAGCACTGCAGTGCCGCGCAATGCGTCGATCACGTCAAAACGGCTAGCCGGTCGGGTGGTCAGCGGACGCGCCATCTTCGCGGCGTCAGTCGACTCAGATGCGTTGGGGAGGCTCATGCGTTCGGCTCCTCCGGTTCGCTCCAGGCCACGACCATGCTCGGGAGCAGTGAGATCAGCAGAGTGAGGGACAGGACCACGCTGAGGGCTTGATCCCAAGTCGTGGTGAGAGTCACCGCGTCATTCTCGGACACCAGAACGAATCCGACCAGGCCGACGGTCAACAGGGCAGCCACGATCCATCCCAGGATCAGGTACGCAAAGAAGTAGGCGCGATTTCGCACAGCGCGCTGGCGCTCATCCAGGAAGCGCTCCGGGAGTTCGGCGACCGTGCGGGTTGAGACGCGAAGCGTCCACCAGCTGCACCCGGCTGCGATCGTCACAGCGATGCCGACGACGCCGCCACCCTGCGCGAATGACGGGATGATCGCCACGCAGAGGAGCGCACTGACGACCGCGAGAACTCGCCTCGCTTTCCGGGTGCGAAGCCACTGGAACGTGTGATCACGCTGGATGCGCTCGACCCTGCGCTCGAGGTCGGCCTTCTTGCGCTCCTGCCGGCTCGTCGGTAGATGCGGCATGATCAAACTCCTTTGCGGGACGTGGTGAACGGGTGAAGTGAGAAGAGCTCCCCGAGTGGGACGTCGAGGACCGATGCGATCTGTAGGGCAAGGGCGAGGCTGGGTGAATACTCACCACGTTCGAGGTAGCCGATGGTTTGGTAGTGCACCGAGACTGCGTCTGCGAGTTCCTGTCGGCTCAGGCCTCGCTCCAAGCGCCACTCCTCCAATTGGCTGAAGACAGCGGGTTCGTCTTCCTTGCTCCTGCGCCCCATAGAGGTAGCATAAATGCTACATAGTAATAATGCAACAGTGCTCAGCTACGGACGGTAGGCCTCCTCGTGCACCGCATGGGCGAGCAGGAGCTTGGCCAGCAAGACTGGTGGCAGCCAGCTCCATCCCGGCGGCCCCGGGAATTCGAATGCGATGGGGATCGCGATCACGAACATCGCCATCGCCGTCGGGCGCTGCAGGTAGCCAGGAACGATGCACGCGACAAGGATCACTGAGCCGAGTGTCGCGGCGTACCAGCCGATCCCCCACCACCACGAGCCACCCGGATACAGCGCCACGGCGATCAAGGGATACACGTGCAGGGCGGTAAACCACACCGGATTGCGCACGAGGTGCACCCAGGGCTTGGTGCCTGCTGCTAAGGGCGCTTGATACTGACGCTTCGTTGAACTGAGCGCATTGGCAACCGCGCCGCCGAAGAGATCCGCGGTGATGACCAACGCAACCACCACCTGCCACACCGCCCAGGGCTCACCGCGTTGGAAGAACCACCACACGAGTGCCGCTCCGGCAACTCCAGAGGCGTAGACAAGCGCGAGTTCGGCGCGAGTAGCACCCGCGCCCGTCAGCCAGTTCGACCGCGCACCCGGTGGTATCGCGTCATCGACGCGGAAACGCTCGCGCCCTGGAGATTCACCCACTATCCGCCTCCAGGACCGAACCTCGTCGAATCAGAACGAAATGAGCAAGCTGAGGCCAACGCCCAGGGTGGAGAGACCGAAGTTGACAGCACCGATGGGGATGAGTTTCACGAGCGGCCCAGGCGGGCCGTCGGCGGTGCGCGGCGCGCCTCCGAAGAATCCCCCGGAGATCAGCAGGGGCGACACGAGCAGCCCGACGCGCAGCACCCACACCGCCCACTCCGGGAACCGCGAGTAGTCCAGCACCAACAGTCCGACGATGGCGAGGAGCACGAGAACGCCCGCATGTGC
>WLND01000271.1 GCA_009726075.1 Actinomycetota bacterium | reverse complement strand
GGTCCGACTCATGTCGACCTCGACCCACACGGTCACGTGCGGAGCAGTGAAGGCCGACAGCACCATGGCCTCCGCCATCGCCCGCTGCACCCCGCGAACCGGAACCCGATCATCGCCCCCGGTGGGCGGCGTCGGGTTCGCCGCAGTCAGTCCGTTGGCCGCTAACAGGACGTCGTCGCGAGTGACGTCGCCGCTTCGACCCGACCCTGAGAGCCCAGTGAGATCGACGCCGAGATCCTTGGCGAGCTTGCGCACGAGCGGCTTGGCTCGCGTCGGGCCTTGGTGACGGGCGATGGGCGCAGCAGCAAGAATGGTCGAAGCCTTGCGGGCCCTGCGTTGGGCACCGCCGGCGTGCCGTACCCCGTATCCGACGAGCACCGACTCGCGGGTCGGCGCCGCGGCCGCGACCGCGATGCTGATGAGGGGCGCGCCGACCGGCACGACCTCGCCCGGTCGAGCATGAAGTTCGGCCACGGTGCCAGCAAACGGAGAGGGCAACTCGACGGCTGCCTTCGCCGTTTCAACCTCGACGATCAGTTGATTGATTACGACGACGTCGCCGACCTGCACATGCCACGCGAGGATCTCGCCCTCCGTGAGACCCTCGCCCACGTCAGGCAGCGAGAACACCTCGATGTGATCAGACATACCTGCGCGCCTCCATCAGTAGGCCATGACCTTGTCGACGCTGTCGAGCACGCGGTCGAGGTCGGGCAGGTAGTGGTCCTCGAGCCGGCTCGGCGGATACGGGACGTCGTAGCCGGTGACCCGGGTGACCGGTGCCTCCAGTGACAGGAAGCATCGCTCCGAGATGACGGCCGCGACCTCGGCACCGATCCCGGCGGTGCGCGAGGCCTCGTGCACGACGACGAGGCGTCCGGTGCGCTCGACCGATCCGGCAATCGTGTCGAAGTCGAGCGGGGACAGCGACTGCAGGTCTATGACCTCTATGGAGACGTCGCCACTGGCCGTCGCCGCTTCGAGACAGGTGCGCACCATGGGCCCGTAGCAGGCGATCGTGACGTCGGACCCGGTGCGCAGAATGCGGGCACGCCAGGGGTCGGCCACCTCGCGCAGGTCGAGTGGGTCAATGGTGCGGTCGACCGAACCCTTGTCCCAGTAGCGGCGCTTGGGCTCGAAGTACACGACCGGATCGTTGCTCGCGATGGCCTGCTGGATCGTGACGTATGCGGCCTGGGGATCGGACGGCGTCAGGACCCGAAGGCCCGCAGTGTGCGCGAAGTAGGCCTCCGGAGACTCGCTGTGGTGCTCGACGGCTCCGATTCCCCCGCCGTATGGGATGCGGATGGTGATCGGCATGATGACGCGGCCCTCGGAACGACGGTGAATCTTGGCGACCTGGGAGACGATCTGGTCGAAGGCGGGGTACACGAATCCGTCGAATTGCATCTCGACGACCGGACGGTATCCGCGCATCGCGAGGCCGATGGCGGTGCCGACGATGCCGCTCTCGGCCAGCGGCGCATCGATCACCCGGTGCTCGCCGAAATCCTTCTGCAGGCCGTCTGTCACCCGAAACACGCCCCCGAGACGGCCGATGTCCTGGCCGAAGAGGAGCGTCTTCGCGTCACGCTCGAGTGCCCGGCGCAGGCCGTCGTTCAGGGCCTTCGCCATGGTGACCTCGGGGTGGGCCGGAGTGCGCTCCATGTCAGCGCCCCACCGGGTCGACGAACGAGGCGAGGTAGTCGATCACTGACGCGCGCTGGCCCTCGAGCAGCGGGTGGGGCTCGCAGTAGACGTTGTCGAACATGGCCTCGGCAGGCGGCTCGGGCATCGACCGGACGCCGACGCGAATCTCGTCGGCGAGCAGGTCGCCTTCGTCGTCGATGCTGTCGAAGAAGTGACGGTCTGCGATGCCCTGACGAGCCAGGAACACCTTGAGCCGTTCGATCGGGTCACGGAGCCGCCACACCTCGAGTTCGGAGGCCATCCGGTAGCGGGTCGGATCATCCGAGGTCGTGTGGGCGGCCATTCGGTACGTGTACGCCTCGATGAGTGTCGGGCCCTCGCCCCCGCGGGCCCGTGCAAGGGCGGCGCGAGTGACGGCCATGACGGCGAGGACGTCGTTGCCGTCGACCTGCACCCCGGGGAAGCCGAACCCAGCCGCACGCTCGAAGATCGGGATTCGGCTCTGGCGTTCGCGTGGCTGCGAGATGGCCCACTGGTTGTTCTGGCAGAAGAAGACCACGGGTGCGTTGAAGACCGTGGCTAATACAAACGACTCGTTCACGTCGCCCTGGGCCGTGGCACCGTCGCCGAAGTAGGCGATCGCCGCGGCATCGGCCCCGTCGAATGTGATGCCCATGGCGTAGCCGACGGCGTGAAGCGCCTGGTTGCCGATGACGATGGTGCTCAGGCTGCATCGGTGCGCGTTCGGGTCCCAGCCGCCGTTGGTGACACCGCGGAGCATCGCGAGGATGTCGAGCGCAGGAACGCCGCGGACCCAGGTCACCCCGTGCTCGCGGTAGGTGGGGAAGGCGAAGTCGGACGTCCCCATGGCGTGCGCCGAGCCGACCTGGGCGGCCTCCTGGCCAAGGCACGAGGCCCAGAGGCCGAGCTCGCCCTGACGCTGAAGGGCGGTTGCCTCCGCGTCCAGACGCCGCACCAGGGCCATGTCGCGGTACAGGCCCCGCAACTCGTGATCGGTCAGGGAGATGTCGTAGGTCGGGTGGGTCACGCGCTCGCCCTCGGGGGTGAGCAGTTGCACCGCTGATCCGTTTCGTCCGGATTCGTCCATGCCAACTCCCTCCCGAACGCCTCTGGCATCCTGCCACTCCCTCGGCCCGTACGTGCGGGCTTCAGGCGCCTTCGCGGGGCACAATGTGGACATGCTTACAGACGATGGCGTCATTCGCGTATTCCTCATGGACGACCATGAGGTCGTTCGCCGAGGACTCGCCGACCTGCTCAGCCTCGAGTCCGACATGATCGTCGTGGGCGAGGCCGGTTCGAAGACCGAGGCCCTGCATCGCATCCCGGCTGCCCGACCCCACGTGGCGGTACTCGACGTACGGCTCCCCGATGGCAATGGCGTCGAGGTGTGCCGCGATATCCGCGCCGAGATGCCCGAGGTGCGGTGCCTGATGCTCACCTCCTACGCCGACGACGAGGCCTTGTTCGACGCGATCATGGCGGGCGCCTCCGGCTACGTCCTGAAGGAGATTCGCGGCAACGACCTCGTCGAGGCGATCCGTCAGGTCGCCGCCGGCAAGTCGCTGCTCGACCCGGCGGCGACCCAGCGGGTGCTCGACCGACTGCGCAAGGGCGAGGAGCATGACGGACGCCTCGACGGGCTCTCGGACCAGGAACGCCGGATCCTCGACCTCATCGGCGAAGGGATGACGAACCGACAAATCGGAGAAACCATGCATCTCGCCGAAAAGACTGTGAAGAATTACGTCTCCAGCCTGCTGGCCAAGCTCGGCATGGAGCGACGAACCCAGGCGGCTGCCCTGTCGGCCCGCATGACCGCCGAGCAAGAGCACCAGGCCAATCAAGGGAGTAGTCGATGAAGATGTCCACATTGGTCTTCGCGCTGACCGGCGCGGTGGCATGCACGGTCGCTGGCGTGGCGCCCGCCTCGGCAATGGGCAGCGGTAATCCGTATGCGGACATGCAGGTCGGCGTGACGTTCACGGTCTACCAGCCGAATTTCGTCGCAGGGCTCGGACTTCAGCACGTTGGCGGCGACACGATGTGCCCACCCGGTGCCGAGGCAAGCCTCACGGCCACCTACGGCAAGCACTCGGGACGTCAATTCACCCTGACCGAGGGCAACCCCATGTGCTACGACATCGGCAATGGCCCCACGGTCCTTACGACGACCATCAATGGCGCGACGGCAACCGTCGAGGCGTACTGCGACCCGTCGAGCGGCAAGGCCTGCAAGGCGT
>WLND01000270.1 GCA_009726075.1 Actinomycetota bacterium | reverse complement strand
CTTGCGCGTGATGTAGTCGACTGCCCGCTCAGTGATCATCTCGTCGAGGAACGGTCGGACCTTCAGGTCGAGATCGCAGAAGGCCGTCGGCTGCTCGCCCTTCTTCGCCTCCCAGATCTTGGGCGTCTCGAAACCCATCTTCTCAGCGAGCGCCCGGTACAGGGCGTACGACGAATATCCGGCCTCGTCGGTGGTGTTCTTCTCACCCCACCACTCGTCGAAGCCCTGATCCGTGGGCAGCCGACCCTCGACCTCGCCAAGATGCCATTTGCCCCAGGCAGACGTGGCGTACCCCTCATCGGACAGCAGGTTCGCCAGCGTGTATTCCCACGGGCACACCCCGTAAGCGCCCTGTCCCGGCAGCGGAACGTGGTACGTGCCCGAGCGGGTTGGCAGCCGACCGGTGAGGAGGGCCGAGCGAGTGGGTGTGCATTGCGCCTCGACCGTGTAGTTAGTGAAGCGGGTCCCCTCCGATGCGAACCGATCGATCCGGGGAGTGGCCACGTTGCCGCCGTACGGGCCCCAGTCTCCCCAGCCCGTGTTGTCGTGGAGGATGTACACGACGTTGGGCTTTTCGGTCACGGTTGTCGTCATTTCAGGACTCCTCATTCAATCCTTGTGGCTTCCATGAAGTCACGATTGCATGAAGTTTTAGCAGGCGCGGAATAGCGCACCCCGAAAATCGCCGGAATTCCATCGCTGACTGGTCGGAGGCCGAACCAGGCCGATCGGCCCAGCCACTTCGTCGATTTGGCGCGTGACAGGCAGGTGACGTGATGACACTCGTTGCCATCGCCAAGATTCTTGGCTGCGCGAGGGGTCAACAGACCAGCGGGGAGCGGCACATTCGCAGGAGACGTTGGGCGTCGCATCCGAAGGTCCCGCCCCGATCGCCCAGCACGCACTTGCGCATCTCGCAGGGCAAACGTCCAAGGATCACGAACCCGCCGCAGATATCGACCCCGACTAAAGAGTTGGGTTAACATCCAGGCGTGTCCTTCGAAGATCGGCGTCTCCTGATCGTGGAGGACGAACCGCTGATGGCTTCGCTCCTGCAGGGGAGCCTCTCCGCCCAGGGCTTCGTGGTGGCCGTAGCCGCCACGGGCGCTGCTGCGCTGGAGGAGGCCGAATCCTTCGATCCGGATGTCGCCCTCATCGACATCACGCTCGGCGATGGGCCCACCGGTATCGACATTGCCTACATCCTGCACCGCACCCGGCCGTGGATCGCCCTGCTGATGCTGACCAAACATTCAGATCCCCGCACGGCCGGGGCCGCTGCCGGCGAGCTCCCCGCCGGGTGTGGCTACCTGCAGAAGGATCGGGTGGAGGACACCGACCGCCTGCTTGCCGCCATAAAGGCCGTGCTGGCGGACCAATCGTCATCGGTCCGCCATGACCAGGAGCCCAACGGCCCGATGGCGGCGCTGACCAATCAGCAGGTGGAGACGCTCCGGCTGATGGCGCTGGGCTACGACAACGAGCACATCGCCTCGTTGCGATCCGTGAGCCGAGCGACCGTCGAACGATGGATCACGCAGATATTCCGGGCGTTGGACATCGAGACTCATGGGGAGCTCAACCCCAGGGTCGAAGCAGTCCGACAGTTCATCATGGCCTCCAGCATTCCGCTGCGGACATGACCCTGTGGCGACGGCTCGGTGGACCCGATGCCGTCAGTTGGCCGTTGTTCTGGGTGAGTTTCGCCGCGAGCACTCTCGCGCAGTTCGCGCTCCCACCGCTGCCCATCCCATTCCACGTCCGGATTGTCAGCCTCACCGTTGCCCAGATCGCGATGTTCGTGCCGCTGGTGATCATCCGCCGCTCCCTTGCGCGTCCCGCCGGGCGCTCCCATCCGTGGCTGGTGATCTCCGGCTTCGTCCTGGCAACGGTGATTCGAGCAATGATGCTGACCGTGATGCTCGACTGGCTGGATGGACAGCACGACGTGGGTGTCCTGCGCCGTCTCGCGGGGTCGTTCCCCAGCACGATGCTTATCTTCATCGTCACCAGCCTGATCGTGAGCACCTCGCGGGAGCAGGCACGCGCTCAGGCCGGTCTTCGGCAACTGCGCGACGAACTGATCGCTACGCAGCACATGATGACCGCGCAGATCAATCAACAGACACAGGATTCGGTCGCTCTCACGCAGGTCAGGTTGTTCGCGGAGTTGGAGGCAGTCACGTCGGCGCCTGGGCATCGTGCCGCCATCGACGCCCTGCGGCACCTCGCGAACGAAGTCGTGCGGCCAATGAGTCACGAGTTGGCGCAATCGGTTCCCACCTGGCAGCCGACGCCGCACCCCGAGCCAACGGCGCCCGTCCAGTGGAACAAGGTGTTCGTCCTGCTCACCGAGCGTGCGCCATTCATGCCACGTGCAACGGCGGCCCTCATGACGTTCTTCATGGCCTCAGCCGCCGTCGTCTACATGCCTGACAGTGCGTTGGCCGTCGTGCTCACTACCGCCCTCGGGACCTGGTTGGGCCTGTCCGTGGCCAACACCGCACTCGCGCGCATACTGCCGCTGAGCAGGGTCCGGCCTGCGCTCGCCGCGATCGCCATTGCCGCGTGGGTCGCCGGTACGCTCCCGTCGATCATCGTGGCAGTGGTCGTTCGGAGCCATGTCATCGACGCCAACGCCGGCATGGGCGTTGCGACGGGAAACGCGGTCGGCGCAACCCTGGCACTGTGCGGGGCGGTCTTCGTCGGCGGGCTCGCCGTGCTGGTGGCCGTGAGCCGGGGCATCAACGATGCCCGTCGCCGGACGATCGCCGAACTTGCGGAGTCCACGGAACGCCTCAGGGTCGAACTCGTTCGCCTTCACCAAACCGAGTGGTACCAGCAGAGGGCGCTTGCCCGCGCCTTGCATGGTCGGCTGCAGTCAGCCATCGTGGCGGCAGCGCTGCGGCTGGACGCTGCCGTGCGCAGCAACACTGCCGACGACGCCCTCATCGAGGATATCCAGTCTGAGATCAGCGACCAGATCAACGTTCTGGGGGTTCGTGCCGAACAACCGATCGACTACCGGCAGTTCGTCATGGAGTTCGGCGAAGTGTGGTCGCGGGTCGCCGATGTGGGCGTCGTCACCGATCCAGCGGCTCACGATGCCCTCGATGCCGATCCGATCACCCGCGCGATCACGATGGAGATCTGCGCGGAGGCGGTGTCCAATGCAATCCGCCACGGGGGCGCGACACATGTGGAAGTGGAGGTGCGGCTGCCCCAATCAGGGGTGCTGCTCCTCGACGTCAGAAGTGATGCAGCCACGGCCCTCGCGCGCAGCCAGCCCGGACTCGGCTCTCGCCTGCTCGACGAATGCACGTTGCGGTGGTCAGAGCGAACGACCGACGACGGGCGGGAACTTACCGCCTGGTGCCCCATCGGCCGATCGCCGTTCGACCGGGCCGTTCCCGAGGCGCACGGCGAGCGGTAGCCCTGAGCGACCGATCCGTTGCCGCGAGACTGCGCACCGCGAGCGTCGGCCAGCCAGGCTGTGAGATGCAGCCGGCGTCTCCCGTCTCGAGTGCCCGGGAGCCACGCACGGCAGCCGCGGCTCACGGGCGGACGGTTGTCTGCTCGGACGTTCTTGCGCCCGTCGACTTCTTCTCATTAGCCAGTGACGTCGATCAGATGGTCCGTTGGCGCGCTATCCCGCACTGGGGTCCGTCGTGACGACGGGCGAACCGTGACACTTCTTCCACTTCCTGCCGTTGCCGCAGGGGCACGCGGAGTTTCGAGGCCGCTGGGCATCCTGCCGGAAGTAGCCATCCATGAGCTCGGCCGGGGCCCGTCCTGCACGGAGAAGCTGCGACATCTGTGCCATCGGTTCAGAGACGTGGCGGAAGAATCCCTTATAGCCGGCGCACAGATAGTGCAGTCCCGGCTCGCCATCGGGGGTCTCGATGAAGCGGTCCTTGGGGCACCCCCCGTTGCAGGCGAACCGCACG
>WLND01000027.1 GCA_009726075.1 Actinomycetota bacterium | reverse complement strand
CGCGCAACCTCCTGCAGCAGGCCCTCATGGTCATCCGCGAGCCGATGCTGCTGCTCCTGCTCGCCGCGGGCGCCGTCAACTTCGTCCTGTCCGAGCCCCTCGACGGCATCATCCTGATGCTCGCCGTGCTCGTCGTCATCGGCATCTCCATCTACCAGGAGCGCAAGACCGAGCATGCCCTCGTGGCCCTGCGCGACCTCTCGTCCCCTCGGGCCCTGGTGATGCGCTCCGGCTCCCAGCAGCGGATCGCAGGTCGCGATGTCGTGCGCGGCGACTTGATCCTGCTCGTCGAGGGCGATCGGGTCCCCGCTGACGCGGTGGTCGTTGAGTGCTCGAATCTCTCCTTGGACGAGTCTGCCCTCACCGGCGAGTCGGTTCCGGTTCGCAAGGCGGTGGACGTCAGTGGGGCGCCAGCGACCGAGATCGGACGTCCCGGGGGCGACGCGACCCCCTACCTGTTCTCCGGCACCCTCGTGGTGAAGGGACGCGCTGCCGCGGTGGTGCGGGCCACGGGTGCCGGCACGGAGCTCGGCCGCATCGGCGCCGCGCTGCGCGATATCGAGCCGGAACGCACCAGGCTTCAGCGCGAGATCGACCGCATCGTGCGGATCGTGGCGGTGGTGGGCCTCGCTGCCGCGGCGACCGTGGTCGTCGTCTACGGACTGACCCGAGGCGACTGGCTCGAGGGCCTCCTCGCCGGCATCGCCACCGCAATGTCGTTGCTGCCCGAGGAGTTTCCGGTCGTGCTCACCGTGTTCCTCGCACTCGGTGCCTGGCGGATGTCGAAGAAGCGCGTGCTCACGCGACGGTCGCCAGTGATCGAGACCCTCGGTTCGGCGACCGTGCTCTGCGTCGACAAGACCGGCACGCTCACCATGAACAGCATGTCGGTTCGCGAGCTCATCATCGACTCGCACGTGCACTCCCTCGACAGCGGGCAACTCCCGGAGTCGTTCCACTCCCTTGCCGAGCATGCGGTGCTCGCCTCGCCGATCGACCCCTTCGACCCGATGGACAAGGCCTTCGTTGCCCTCGGCGAGCAGTACCTCCGCGGCACCGAGCACCTGCACCCCGGCTGGCGCCTCGTCCGCGAATACCCCCTCTCGGAACGCCTGCTTGCCCTCTCCCATGCCTGGCTGACCTCGGACGGGCACACCATCGTGATCGCCGCGAAGGGGGCTCCTGAGGCGATCGCCCGTCTCTGCCACTTCGATGACGAGCGCCTAGGCCAGATGGTCGGTCAGGTCGAGACCGCGACCGCCAGCGGGCAGCGGGTGCTGGCAGTGGCGGTGGCGACCGCCCCGAGCGACCGCGCGCTGCCCGACGAGCAGGCCGATTTCGCCTTCGAGTACCTCGGGCTCGTCGGCCTGCAGGACCCCGTGCGGCCCGGCGTCGCAGACGCGGTGGCCGAGTGCCGCCGCGCCGGTGTCCGTACCGTGATGATCACCGGCGACTACCCGGGCACCGCCATGGCGATCGCCCGCGAGATCGGGCTCGACCTCGGCCCGGGCTTCATCACCGGCGCCGAGCTCTCAGACCTCGATGACGACGATCTCGCCCGGCGCGTGCGCAGCGTGAGCGTCTTCGCCCGCATGGTCCCTGAGCAGAAGCTGCAGCTCGTGCGAGCCCTCAAGGCCAATGGCGAGGTGGTCGGCATGACCGGCGACGGCGTCAACGACGCCCCAGCACTGCGGGCAGCAGACATCGGCATTGCAATGGGGGCCCGCGGTACCGACGTCGCCCGCGAGTCCGCGGCACTCGTCATCACCGACGACGACTTCACCTCGATCGTGGGCGGCGTACGGCAGGGACGCGGCATCTTCGACAATCTGCGAAAGGCGATGGCGTTCATCGTCGCCGTCCACGTCGTGATCTTCGGCATGTCGCTCGTGCCCGTGTTCGGGCCCTCGTGGCCGCTGGTGCTGCTGCCCCTGCAGATCGCCCTCATCGAGCTCGTCATCGACCCGGCCTGCTCGGTGGTCTTCGAGGCCGAGGGGCTCGATCCCCGGATCATGGAGCAGCGCCCACGACAGCTCGACGAGCCGATCCTGAGCAGGCGCGTGCTCGTGATCTCGCTCCTCCAGGGCCTGTCGGCATTGGTCGCGGTGCTTGCTGTGTTCCTGTGGTCGATCGGCCGCGGGGATCCCGACGAGTCGGTGCGGTCGATCACGTTCGCAGCGCTCATCGTGAGCATCCTGGCCCTGATCCTGGTGAACCGATCGTGGCGACTGCCGATGTGGCAGACCTTCAGGGAGCGGCGCAACACCACGCTGAAGTGGATCGTTGCGGCGACCGCGGTCCTGCTCGTGGTGCTTCTCGCCGTGCCCGGGCTTCGGACGGCCTTCAACTTCGGGCCGATCGGCCCGGGCGATTGGGCGGTGGCTCTAGCGGCCGGGTTCATCGGTGTGGCCTGGTTCGAGGCCTACAAGTGGTGGCACCACCGATGAACCCAGCTGCCAGAGCGTTGGGCTACTAGCCTGCGGCGCAGCCTGCTGCGTAGAGCGCCGGCGGGATCGTCGCGTCAGCGGGCGCGGTGGTGGGATTGGCTGCGTCGGGCGTGCCGCAGACCTTTGCCTTGTCCTGGGGGACCCAGAACTGGCCCTCGGCCTCGAAGACGTACGACGTCGGAGCGCCCTGCGGTGCGTCGCTCGCGGTGCTGCCATCGCCGAGCGTGCCGGCGGCGACTGCCCAGCCACTGTCGCAGGTGAGGGTCTCGAGGGTGAAGACGTTGCCTGCGCCCTGGGCTGCTGCTGCCTCGGTCGCTGCCTGGCCCACGGCCTCGTTGGTGCACTCCGTCATGCCGCCGACCATGGACGCCGAGGCGGCCGGGGTGGCTGGGGTGGATGTCGAGCTGGAGGAGCAGGCAGAGAGGGTGACGAGGGCGAGCCCCATCGTGGCGAGTGCGGCTGTCTTGGTCATCGTGCGCATTCCGTGCTCCTTTGATCGTGCCAATTACTGTGAGTAGGACATCTCTCGGGCTTCTCGATCCCGCCAGGCTCGACGGTGACGACGCGCCCCGCCGAAAACATAGCCCAGCACTGCCATTTCTCTCGTATCGGCGCGTCCCGTCAGGTCAGGCGACTGCGCGACACCCTCCTCCGCTCGCGAAAGGACAACTTCTGGGGCTCCGCTTCCCAACATGGGCGGCGTCGGTCGGCGACGTCCGTCGCGCTGGCCGACCACTCGGCGCTACGGTTCATGGAAGCACACTCACCCTCATTACAGGAGAACCGCGATGGACCACGCCGCTGGCACCGGGCTGATCGGGGCAGCCCTCGTGGCCGCACGCTCATTCCAGCCGAACCTCCTCACCCGGCGCACGACCGATCAGGCGGCCATCACCGGCGTCACCTCGGCCTCCGCCTACGGGCTGTTCAGCGCCGGCGACTCGATACTCGGAGCCGCCGCATCACGCCTGAGCCGCTCCGAGCAGGCCTCGCCCATTGCGCGTCTTGCAGTGGCCGGTGTCGTGGGCGCCGCGGGTGCCGCCGCCGCAACCGCGCTGGCATGGCGCGAGCACGAGGAGTCCAAGAGGGCCGTCGGCCGGCTCGTCGCACGTACTGCGGTCGCAGTCAGCGCGGCGAGCGTCGTCGCAACCGTCACACACGCTTCGCGGCCCCTGTCGGCCGCCCGCTCCACCGCCGTCGTAGCGGCCGCTGTGGGCGCCGCGTCCTTCGCGCTGACCAAGCCCTGGCAGGCACGGCCCGGCTCGCTGCTCGACCAAGCGCTGCCGGGCTCGACCGAGCGCAATAACCAGTTCTTCTTCGAGGACTCCGTGCGCGACGTTTCAGTCCCGAAGTCCGTCGGCATCGCCGTCGGCGTCGCGGCCGCCACCTACGGGCTCGCCCGGGCCGAGTCGGCACTCACCGGGGTCACCAGCCGCGCCGCGACCTTCCTCATCGGGGGCGAGGCGCAGGACCACCGCATGATCGGCCGGGTCTCCAGCGCAGCCGCCACCTTCGCCTTCGGCTGGTTCGCGGTCACCCGCGTCTCGACCCTGCTGAGCAAGGGCGGCGGCGCAGTCGAGCCCGGCTACGCGACCCCGCCGTCTGCGCCCGAGATCTCCGGCTCGCCGGCCTCCGGCCTCGACTGGCAGAAGATGACGCGCGAGGGGGCACGCTGGCTCGCCGGCGCGCTGTCCCCGTCCACGATCGACGCCGTCATGTCGACAACCGATGCCATCCAGCCGATCAGGGTCTATGCCTCACTCGACATGGCGTCGTCAGACGCCGATCGGGCGCAGATGCTCCTGGCCGAGATCGATCGCACCAAGGCCCTCAAGCGCAAGGTCTTCGCGCTCCTGTCCCCCACCGGCTCCGGCTACGTGAACTACGTCGCTACCGAGACCTTGGAGTACCTGTCCGGAGGCAACTGTGCCTCCGCCGCGATCCAGTACTCGGTGCTCCCCTCGGCCCTGTCGCTCACGCGAGTGCCCACCGGCACGGCCCAGACAGCCATGGTCGTGCGCGGCATCGTCGAGCGCCTCATGGCGATGCCAGCGTCAAAGCGCCCCCTCGTCGTGCTGTTCGGCGAGAGCCTGGGCTCCCAGGTGAGCGAGGACATGTTCCGCGGCCTTGGCATCCAGGGCCTGGCGGGGTCCGGCTTCGACGCCGCAGTCTGGATCGGCACCCCTGCCGCGACCGCCTGGCGCCGTGAGCTCTGGGGCACCCGAACCATCGCCGAGGCACCTGAGATCGGCCCCGGCACTGCATACCTGCCGCGCACCATCGCCGACTGGCGGGCGTTGCCCGCGGCTGAGCGCGACCGCGCCCGGTTCCTGCTGCTGCAGAACGGCGACGACCCGATCCCCAAGTTCGGATCGCAGGTGGCCTGGCGTCGTCCCGACTGGCTCGGGCCCAACCACACCCGACCGATCGGATCTCCCCGCGGCACCAGCTGGGTGCCTGGCATGACGTTCCTGACCACGTTCTTCGACATGCAAAATGCCCTGACGCCGACCCCCGGCACGTTCTCCGAGGGCGGCCACGACTACCGCCACGTCCTGCCTGAGGCGATCAGCACCACCTGGCGTCTTCCGGCAACCGACGAGCAGATGACGAGCATCAACCAAGCGCTGCGGGCGCGAGAGCTGGCATGGGAATTGCATCGCGACTGGACCAACGCCCTGGCCAAGCCCCTCGGAAAGCAGCCCGCGGCAAAGGCGAAGGCCCTCGCCCACGCGTCGAAGTACACCGGGCGCTCAATCGACGAGGCCGGCCTGCACGCGATCGTCGATGCGGGCCTGAACCCTCGCTGACTTGCTGCTGACCCGCTAGCCAGCGCTCGGCGACACCACGGCTTCGGGGCTCATCGACGGTGCCGGCGCCGCGGATGCTGCTGCCGCGGTCGGGGCAACCGTCGCCGGCGCCGAAGCCAGGCTGCTGGAGCATCCAGCGCCAGAGGCCGAGGGCGACGGCGACGCCATGGCGGCGGCGACCTTGGCATCTCCGAGGACCTCGGTGAACTGCTTGCCGATCACGACATCGACGAGCTTCTTCTTGCGGTCGATGGGCACGAGCTCAGCGCCCGGTAGGTAGAAGCCGAGCAGTTGCGCTCCGGCCTCGCCCTTGGGGCCGTACCTGATCTCGGCGACGCCGGTGACCTTCTGCTCCTCGGGGTCGTTGCCGACCTCCTTGATGAGGAATCCCCTGGTGTGAAGGACGTCGGCGGTGGACGTGGCCAGGCCAGACCGCTTCGTGGCGTTGTAGACGTTGATGGTGATCTTGCTCGTGCGCGGAAGGACTTCGGCAGGAGTGATCATGGTCGTGATGCAGGGCTGGGGCACCGCCGCGGCTGAACCCGCGACCGTTCCGTCTGCGACCGGCTCATTGTCGCCGCGGATGAGCAGCGAGAGTCCGAATCCGATGCCGAACAGCGCGACCGTGCCGACCGCCACCATCAGGACAATGAGCCATATCGGGCGACGCCGCCTGCGCGGGTGCCTGATCATGCTTTCTCGCAGTGCATTCAACGTTGGCCCCCTGGGCGGCGTTCGGCCATGAATTTATGGATAAGAGTGCCACAGTCGGTTTCGAGCACGCCGCCGATCACCTCGACCCGATGGTTCAGGCGTCGATCGCGGACGAGATCCCACGCCGAGCCCGCCGCGCCGTACTCGTCATTCCACGCACCGAACACCAGCCGGCTCACCCGAGCCATGACCGCCGCGCCCGCGCACATCGGGCACGGTTCGAGGGTGACCACGAGCGTGCAGCCTTCGAGCCGCCAGTCGCCACGCACGGCGGCCGCCGCCCGAAGGGCCAGGACCTCAGCATGCGCGGTCGGGTCGCCCGCGCGCTCGCGCCGATTCTGCTCGCGCGACAGCACCGTGCCCTCGGCATCGAGGACCAGTGCGCCGATCGGGATGTCGCCCCCATCGCCAGCCCGCCGTGCCTCGTCGATCGCCTCGTTCATCGCCGCGACGTCGGCGGCGGAGTGACGCATCAGTTGGCTGGCAGCACAGACGCCAACTGCGCGGCGAACCCAACGCGCTTGGCAATGACCTTCACCTGCTCATCGGGGTACATCTCATCGTCGGCACACAGCATCGACACCTCGGTCGCATCGAGCCCGAAATCCGCGAAGATCGAGAGGTCGCCGATGGCCTCGAAATCCTCGAGCTCGTCCTCCTCGACCTGAAGTCCGATCATCTCGGCCAGCTCATCGGCCAGCGACCAGTCGAGGATCGCGGTGCTGTCGCTGATGAAGGCGCGGGTTCGGTCACCGATCTGGTGCACCGCGGCGAAGAACTCGTCCGAGACGGCCACGAGGCCGTAGACACCTCCCTCGCCGGGAAACTGCCGAAGGGCCGACGTGAGGGCCTCCGCGGTGATCGCGCCCCGCACGGGCAGGGCAGCCGCCATCCAGATGCCCTCCTCGCGCCAGACGGCGACGGCGAAGTCGATCGATTCGGCCTCAACCAATTGGGTGCCCATGGGCAGATGGTGGCACGTCCGGACACGCCGCGTCACGTTGGCGACTACTCTCGCGCCTATGCGCACCCTCGTCATCGACCATCCGCTCGTCGCCCACAAGCTCGGACGCCTCCGTTCGGAGCAGACGTCCTCGGCGACGTTTCGGCTCCTCGCCGAGGAGTTGGTGACCCTCCTCGCCTACGAGGCCACCGAGACCCTCCTCGTGCGACCGGTAGAGATCACCACCCCGGTGGCGACGTGCACCGTCGTCGAGATGGCCGAGCCGAAGCCCCTCGTCGTGCCGATCCTGCGAGCCGGCCTGGGCATGCTCAACGGCATGGTCAAGCTGATGCCGACAGCCGAGGTCGGGTTCCTGGGCATGGTGCGCGACGAGACCTCGCTCCTCGCCACCACGTACGCCGACCGGCTCCCCCACGACCTGTCGCAGCGCCAGGTGTTCGTCCTGGACCCGATGCTGGCCACGGGCGGCACGCTCATCGCCGCGATCGACCTGCTGCTCGAGCGCGGCGCCCGCGACGTGACCGCGATCTGCCTGCTCGCCGCTCCGGAGGGCCTCAAGCGGCTCGAGGAGGCCTACGGCGACCGAGACGTCGACGTCACGGTCGTGACCGCCGCGGTCGACTCGCACCTGAACGAGAAGGGCTACATCGTGCCCGGCCTCGGCGACGCGGGCGACCGCCTCTACGGCGTCGCGGAGTAACAACCCCCCGCCCCCCGGTCATTTCAGCCGGATAGCGGCGCAAATCCCCCGTCGTTTCAGCCGGATTGCGGGCCAGCTGAACGAATGACCATCAATTCAGGGTGCATTCCTTCAGCTGGCCCGCATTCTGGGCGAGATGGGCGAATGGGGGCCTGGCGGCACTTGATTCGTGCAGGCGGCCCGCATTCTGGGCCAGATGCTGCTGGGCGGACGTGCTTGGTGGAGCTGAGGGGATTCGAACCCCTGGCCTTCTCATTGCGAACGAGACGCGCTACCAACTGCGCCACAGCCCCTCACCGAACGGCTAAGGGTAGCAAGGCCGCGACCCTGCCGCGCACCGGTGTCGCGCCACCCGGGCCGAGCCTTTCGACTACTCGTTCGCCGCGCGCAGTTCTTCGGCGAATCTGCCTCGTATGGCTGGGATTTCGGCGGTGTCTGCGCGGCTGTCGAACGCGATGATCTCGCGGCGCATGGTCTGCGCAGCCTCGACCATCGCGGATCCGGTCCACTCGCCGGGCCGGGATCGATCGATGGGCCGGGGGATCACTGAGGCCCGCGGTGCGCTCACGTAGGTCGGCAGGGTGGTTGGCACCGCCTCCCAGCCTCGTCCGTCGTCAACGACAACGCTGCGCGATTGGCGAACGGGCGCCGCGGCGGGCGCGGCCGGACGCGGGCGGGCTGGGGTCGCCCGCTCTCGGACCGCGATCGGGGCCGCCGCCGATCTGGTCGATGCGGTCAGTGCCGATGCGAGCACGAACGACAGGACAAGCACGGCGGCCACGATGGGCGCCCAGACGGGTGCGAGGGACATCGCCGCCAGCACCCCGGTGACGACCAGGGCGATGCTGAGTCCGCCGAGGATGGTCGCCCGACGGATCGAGGCTCGCCGGGCAGCGTCGCTGATGCCGGGCAGGGGCATGAGGCTCGCAGGGTTGGACGTAGTCCGCGGACCCCTTCGCCTGCCGGCGGCCTCGGCTTCGTCGCGATCGAGGATGACAGGGGCTCCCATGACATGGGACCCGAGCAGTTCCATGGACGAGCTGAATCGCGCAGTGGAACGGGCTTCGCTCACGTGGTCGAGTCTACGGAGCCACATCGGGATAAGTACGGCAATCCATAAGGCGATGATCACCACGTAGATCACACCCGTCACAGTCGTACGGTAGAGGCTCATACGGAGCACGCGCCGTAGGCGAACACTTCGCGCATCGGCGTGTCGCGGCCGAGAAAAACTGCGTCGTCAGTCGGAGCTTGCCTGACGTTGCCGCAGCCGTCGCAGGATCCCGGCCGGGAATTCGCCAGCCAGCACGACGTAGGTGAGGTGATCGCGCCAGTCGCCGTCGATGTGCAGGTAGCTCGGGCGAAGTCCTTCTTCGCGCAGCCCGAGTTTCTCGACGACCCGCCGGGACGCCGCGTTCTCCGGCCTGATGTTGATCTCGATGCGGTGCAATTGCACGACTTCGATGCAGTAGTCGCACGCGAGGGCAACCGCCGTCGGCATCACGCCGCGTCCGGCGACGTCCTGATCAATCCAATAGCCGATGTAGGCGCCGCGGAGCGACCCGTAGGTGATGCCGCCGACCGTCACCTGCCCCGCGAGTCGCCCGTCGACCGTGATGGCCCACGGGAGCGAGCGGCCCGTCCGGCCGTCGCGCTTCATTCGTCGGACCATGTCTCCGAAGGTGGCCGGCACTTCGGCGAGGGCGGACGCCTCCGGCGGCAGGGTCGCCTCCCACGGCTGCAGCCAGTCGCGATTGCGGGTACGCACCTCGCGCCAGGCCCGCACATCGCGCTGGCGCAGCGGGCGCAGCGTGACCGAGCCGTCGGTCAGGGTGACGGGCCAGGTCATGCCAGCCCCGCGACGAACTCCTTGAGCCATGCGCGCAGGCCCGGGCCGATGTCGTCGCGCTCGCTTGCCAGCATGATGTTCGCCTGCAGGTACGAGAGGCGGTCGCCGGTGTCGTAGCGACGTCCGGAGAAGACCACCCCGCGCACGCCGCCGCCCTCCGACGCGGGCAGGGTCGCCAGCACGCGCAGCGCATCGGTGAGCTGGATCTCGCCGCCGCGTCCGGGCTCGGTTCGGGCGAGCACGTCGAACACCGCCGGATCGAGCAGGTAGCGCCCGATCACGGCGAACGAACTCGGTGCCTCGTCGACATCCGGCTTCTCGACGAGGTCGGTCACCACGACGACATCGGAGGCGTCGTCCGTATGGATCACCGCGGGGCAGCCGTAGAGCGAGATGCTCTCGCGCGGGACCTCCATGAGGCAGACGACCGAGCCGCCGAACTGCGCGCGGACCTCGAGCATGCGCGGGAGCACCGGATCACGGGGGTCGATGAGGTCGTCGCCGAGCATCACTGCGAATGGCTCGTTGCCGACGTGGCTGCGGGCGGTGAGCACCGCGTGGCCCAGGCCGAGGGGGTCGCCCTGCCGCACGTAGTGGATGAGGGCGAGGTCGGTCGACTCGGTAACAAGGGCGAGGCGCTCGTCGTCCCCCTTGCGGCCGAGGGCCTCCTCGAGTTCGAGGTTTCGGTCGAAGTGATCCTCGAGCGGACGCTTGCTCCGTCCGGTGATGAACAGGACGTCGTCAAGCCCCGCGGCCACCGCCTCCTCGACCACGTACTGGATCGCGGGCTTGTCTACGACGGGCAGCATCTCCTTGGGAGTCGCCTTCGTCGCGGGCAGGAACCGGGTGCCGAGGCCGGCGGCCGGGACGACTGCCTTGCGGACGGGACCTGCGTACCCCGATGAACTCGTCATGGGGCGACGATAGCCGGAGCCTATGCGGCACGATGGCATCGTGG
>WLND01000269.1 GCA_009726075.1 Actinomycetota bacterium | reverse complement strand
TCAGGTCGTGAGCCGCGGCGTCGTCACGAATGAGGACCTCGTCATCCCCGAGCATCACTGGGCGTCCGTGCCCTGGAATGCGATTCAGGACTCGGTGTACAACATCCAGCGGCACTGGGTCGACTGCCTCACGACCGGCACGACCCCCGAGACCTCGGGCACCGACACCCTCACCCTGCTCGACATAACCCTGGGCGCATACGTTTCCCTCGACTCCGGCGAGCGCTACACCATCGGGAGCCTGTCCTGAGCTGGGCGGCCTGGCACGGAACACCCGTCCCTCCCCCGGAGCGCACGACCTTGCGCGCCGGGGCCCTCACCTGCGACTACGTCGGAGGCGAACTGCGAAACATCCGCCTCGGCGACATCGAGGTCCTCCGCCGCGTGTACGTCGCGTTCCAGGATCGCAATTGGACGGCGCGGCCGTGGATCGTCACTGACGACGTCGTGGTGGACGCTGCCGGCGACAGTTTCACCATCACCGTCAATGCTCGCGGTACCTTCGATGCCGAGCCCTTCACCTGGAGTGCGGCCATCACTGGCAAGCCCGATGGCACCATCGCCTACGCCGTGGCTGGACGGGCACGGGCTCAGTTCGTCCGCAACCGCCTCGGGATCTGCATCCTCCACCCCATCGAAGGGGTCGCCGGCCAGGCATGCACCGTCGAGCGTGTCACCGGGCAGACCGTCCAATCCTCGTTTCCGCTCGAGATCTCCCCCCACCAGCCATTCCTCGACGTGCGGGCGCTCACCCACGAGGTCATGCCTGGTGTCGTCGCCACTGTTCGTTTCGCCGGCGAGACCTTCGAATCAGAGGACCACCGCAACTGGAGTGATGCGTCCTTCAAGACGTACTGCACGCCTATCAGCGTGCCGTTTCCCGTCACCGTCAAGCCCGGGGACGTCATCGAGCAGGCGGTCACGCTCAGCCTGGCTGCCCCCCTACGCCCAACGAACTCGGGCCAGGAGCGACCAGTCACCTCCACCGGCCCCCGGTCCGCCGCAATCACCGTACTCTCGCCCACCCGGCGAAAGCCCCTCCCCGGCCTTGGCTTCCAGGCCGATGCCGACGGGCACGAACTCACCGACCACGAGGTGTCGCTCCTGCGCGCACTCGCGCCAGC
Organism: Actinomycetota bacterium; assembly: GCA_009726075.1. Taxonomy (GTDB): domain Bacteria; phylum Actinomycetota; class Actinomycetes; order S36-B12; family S36-B12; genus WLND01. The sequence goes on along the minus strand of WLND01000269.1, from coordinate 2,830 downwards.
GCACCTGCGGATCGACATCGATGCAGCAAGCACCCAGGCACGCTCGCGACTCAACGAGGGCCTGCTCCAAGCACGATCACTCGGTGCCAACCTCGTGCCTGCACTGTTCGTCGCCTCGCTCACGGACCTCGAGCAGTTCAGCGACCTTCCCGAGATCGACGCGACTGCGATTGATCACTGGCTCGTATTCGACCCCAGTTCGAAGGTCACCCCGATGCCCCTCCTCGCCGCGGCTCGCCGCGCACTCGGACCACGTGCCGTCATCGGCGGGGGGACGAACCTGTATTTCACGGAGCTCAACCGGGAACGGCCGGAGACGTCCGACGCAGACATTCTCAGTTTCTCGATCAATCCGCAGGTGCACGCATCCGATGACGAGACGATCATCCAGAACCTTGCGACACAGGCCATCATTGCCGCCAACGCCCGAGCCATCTGCGGATCAGCACGCATCAGCGTCAGCCCCGTCACCCTGAGGCCGCGCTTCAATCCGAATGCCACCGCCCCCGAACTCGACGTCAGCAACACTCCCCTCCCATCCGACGTCGATGCCCGTCAGTCATCGGGCCTTGGCGCTGCCTGGACTGCGATGTCCGTCAAGTACCTGGCCGAGGGCGGTTCCGTCGACGCCATCACCTACTTCGAGCTGACGGGCTGGAAGGGACTACTCGAACGCGATTCGCCCATGCAGCCCATGGATTTCCGGTCGAGCCCCGGAGACCCCTTCCCCCTCTACAAGGTGTTCGCCTCACTTGTCGGCTTCACCCACGTGCGCCCCTGCACGTCGAGCGATCCTTCTCGATTCGACGCATTGATCGTCGAGGCCGAAGGGTCTTTCCGCATCCTCGTCGCTAATTTCACCGCCGAGGTGCTGTCCATCAGCGTCTCGGGCATCAGCAACGCGTCGCAGCCCTCCCCCGACGTCACGATCGCCGCCAGCCCCTACTCCGTCACGGTCTACGACCTAGCGACCACCACTCCATGAAACGAAGGGCACTGCCATGACAACGTCGATTCCGCTCGGCACCGAGATGTTCTCCCTCGCAGGCAAGTCCGTGCTCCTCACCGGCGCCGGGGGCGCAATCGGCAGTGTTCTCGCGAGGTCACTGGCCGCATGCGGTGCCCGCATTGGCCTGCAGGACATCACCGAGTCGAAGGTACTTGGCCTTGCCGCCGAGATCGAGGCAGCGGGCGGCACTGCGCTCACGTTTGGGTCAGACCTCTCGAGCACCGACGCGTGCGTATCCCTCATCGCCGACGCGCAAGCGGCCATGGGCTCGATCAACGTGCTCGTCAACTGCGCAGGCATCAATCGCCGTAAGCCAATCGATGATGTCACGCCCGATGACTTCGACGCGATCGTCGCCGTGAACATGCGAGCGGTGTTCTTCCTCAGTCAGGCCGTCCATCCGATCATGAAGGCCCAGGGCGGGGGCACGATCGTGAACATCAGTTCGCTGAGCGCTCGCTACAGCTTCAACACCATCTCCGTCTACGCGGCGACCAAGGCCGCGGTGACGTCCATGACGCGCTCATTCGCCCGCGAATGGGTGGCTGACGGCATCCGGGTGAACTGCATCGAGCCCGCCGTCGTGCAGACCGAGTTCACTGCCCCGCTGTGGGATGACCCCAAGCGCAGCGTCTGGTTTCAGGAGTTCACGCCGATGGGCCGGCTCGCGCAGCCCCATGAACTCGTCGGCGCGGTCGTCTACCTCGCGAGCGACGCGTCGAGTTACGTCACCGGGCAGTCGATCACCATCGAGGGCGGCATCCTTGCCGGCGCTGACTGGGACGCCAACCAGGGCGACTGACCCCCGTGGATGGTCCGTCGTAGGCGGCTAGGCCCACGGTCACTCGCAGACAACACGCCCAGCCGCGGACGGCACGCCCAGTCGCAGACGGCACTGACCCCCGCTCAGTCGCAGACCGCCCCGCGAGACGCCGACCCGACCAGCTTCGCGTACTTCGCGAGCACGCCACGTGTGTACCGCGGCGGCAGCGGCTCGAACTCCGCACGTCGCTTGGTGAGTTCAGCCTCGTCAACGAGCAGGTCAAGGGTGCGATTCGGGATATCGATCTTGATCCGGTCGCCATCCTTGACAAGGCCGATCGGCCCGCCATCGACCGCCTCCGGGGCGACGTGCCCGATGCACAGGCCGGTCGTGCCGCCTGAGAACCGTCCGTCCGTGATGAGCATGACCTCCTTGCCGAGCCCGGCCCCCTTGATCGCACCGGTGATCATGAGCATCTCGCGCATCCCCGGACCGCCCTTGGGACCCTCGTAGCGGATGACGATGACGTCCCCCGCCTGAATCGTGTTGTCCTCGAGCGCAGCCATCGCTGACTGCTCACGCTCGAACACGCGCGCCACGCCCTCGAAGGAGTCGACAGCGACGCCCGCGTTCTTGACGACGGCACCCTCGGGAGCCATCGACCCGCTCAGGATCGTGATGCCGCCGGTCTTCGCAAGCGCGTTCTTCGAGGCATAGAGGATGTCGCCGTCCGGATCCGGCGGGTTGATGTTCGCGAGGTTCTCGGCCATCGTCTTGCCGGTCACCGTCAGGCAGTCACCGTTCATGAGCCCCGCATCGAGGAGGGCGCGCATGATGACTGGCACCCCGCCGACCCGGTCGATATCGCTCATCACGAACCGTCCGAACGGCTTCACGTCCGCGAGCAGCGGCACCTTCGAACCGATGCGATGGAAGTCCTCCATGTCGAGGTCGACGCGGGCCTCATGGGCGATCGCAAGGAGGTGCAGCACCGCATTGGTCGAGCCCCCGAACGCCATGACCACGGCGATCGCGTTCTCAAGCGACTGCTTGGTGAT
>WLND01000268.1 GCA_009726075.1 Actinomycetota bacterium | reverse complement strand
GGCGCACCCGGCGAGGACTTCGTCCGAGGGATCGACAAGGACCGCACCGTCGACGACGGTCAGGCCAAGCAGGGCATAGACGTTCATCGAGTACAGCTGTGATGCATGCACCGGCATCTGGCTGGCGACGTCGCACGCGCCCCAGACGAGCACCTCGCCGAACGGCACCTCCTCGCCCGCCACCGAGCCCTCGACGTTGCCGCCCGACTCGCTTGCGAGGTCGACGACGACAGACCCTGCCCTCATGCCCTCGACCATCGCCCGGGTGACGAGCAGCGGGGCCTGCCGGCCGGGGATCGCCGCGGTGGTGATGAGGACGTCGGCGGCCGCGACGTACGGTGCCAGTAGCTCGCGCTGGCGATCGGCCCGGTCGTCGGTCATCTCACGCGCATAGCCCCCGGTGCCCTCGAGCTGCTCGAGATCAAGGGTGACGAACGTCGCGCCCATCGACCGGACCTCGTCGGCGCTCGCCGGCCGAACGTCGTAGGCCGACACCTTGGCACCAAGCCGCTTGGCTGTGGCGATCGCCTGAAGCCCGGCGACCCCGGCGCCCAGAACGAGCACCTTGGCGGGCTGGATCGTGCCCGCCGCGGTCATGAAGAGCGGGAAGAAGGACGGCAGCCGGTCGGCCCCGACGAGGGCGGCGCGGTAGCCGGTGACGAGCGCCTGCGATGTCAAGGCGTCCATCGACTGGGCTCGCGAAATGCGCGGGAGAAGATCGAAGGACAGCCCGGACGCCCCTGCGTCACGCAGTCCGCGGACAGTGTCAACGTCTGCGACCGGCGACAGGAACGACACGGCCACGGCTCCGGCCTTGAGCTTCGATGCTGCTTCGTAAGGCAGCGGACGAACCGAGGCGACGACGTCGGCGGCCGCCAGTGCTTCCGCTGCGTCAGCGGTCGCGACGATGGTTGCACCTGCCGCGGCATAGGCGTCGTCTGACGCGAATGCGCGCGCCCCGGCGTCCTGCTGGATCTGCACCTCAAACCCGAGTTGAAGGAACTTCGCGACAACCTGCGGCACGATCGCCACTCGGTGCTCGCCTGGTCTGGACTCGGCTGGTACGAAAACTCTCACGGCTCGCAGCCTAGGCCGTGTCCGATCGCGAAGCCCCTTCACGGCTGTTCACCGCATGCGACCGCCAGCAGCGGACTATCGTCTGCCCCGTGATGTTCTCAATGTTCGTCCTATGGATCATCGTGTTCGCAGGGGTCTTTCGCCGCGCACGGTGGACGATCCCGCTTGCCGTCGTGACGATGCTCTGGAGCGTCGTCCTACTGAAGGCTCACATGACCGACCCGATCCCGTTGAACTTCTAGGCGACTGACCCATGATGACTCCCTCGCGTCAACTTCTCCTCTTCCGCGTCGTCAACATCGTCGCGCTCGTCGGACTCCTCGGCGTGCTCACCGGATCGCTCGACCTGCAGATCCTTGTCGGCGAGCAGCCGTGCCCCCTGTGCCTGCTGCAGCGGGCCGGCATGATCGGCCTCGCGGTGGGTCCGATCATGAACCTCCTGTGGGGCATGCGCCCCGCCCACTACGCCGTGAGCATTCTCGCGGCCTTCGCCGGCGGCGCCGCGAGCACCAGGCAGATCCTTCTGCACATCGCGACCCCCGGAGATCCGGGCTACGGCCCCGCCGTTGCCGGCTTCCATCTCTACACCTGGGCCTTCATCACCTTCACGGTCGGCGCCGTCGGGTGCGCGGCCCTGCTGCTGCTCAGCAGTCAGTTCTCGCTCGGCGACACCGGGGTACTGCATCGCAGGAGCCCCATACGGATCATTTCGCTGGCGGTCATCGCCTGGACCATGGTCTACCTGGCGATCATTGCCGTGTCGGTGCTTCCTGAGTGCGGGCTCGGCATGTGCCCGGACAATCCGGCGGACACCGGGGCCATCAAGACCCCGGTCGGCCTCCTGGGCCTTGCCGTCATCGTGCTCGGTTCGGTGGCCTTCGGGTACCTGATGGACCGTCGGCTGCCGACGACCTCCGACAGCGCTTCGATCTCATAGCCGGGTGACTCCGGCCTAGCGAAGCACCTTGTCGAGGTAGGCATCGAGGATCTTGGCCACCTCTCGCGACCCCAGGGTGCCGAGGGCCTGGATCGGGGTGCCGGTGCCCTCGGCCTGCTGAAAGGCGATGCGCTCGGGCATGGTCGGCTTCAGCAGGTTCTTCGCGCCGACGAGTTCGACCATCTCGGCCACCCGGAAGTCATGCTCGTCAGATGCGCTGCGCACCTTGTTCATGACGACCCCGGTGAGCACGAGGTCTGGGTTGACGCCCTGCTGGATCTCGACGATCTCTTCAAGGGCCCGCTGAACGCCCTGGGCCCCGAAGTAGGTCGGCGTCGTGACGATGATCGCCCGCTGGGCCGCGGTGAGGGCCTCTCTGGTGAGGGCTCCGAGCGAGGGCGGGCAGTCGATGATGGCGAGGTCATAGCCCTCGATGCTCGCCAGGGCCTTCTTGACCTTGCCGAGCGTGCCCGAGCCCTTCCATGCGTCGAATCTGATGATGTTGGGGTGTGAGGGGAGGACGTCGATCTCACCGATGCTCGCATCCCATTCGCAGGGGGCAATGGCCTGCTCGATCGTGGCCTTGGTCGGACGGGCCAGGACATCACCGACGCTCGTGGCGCCGACGGTGGATCTCAGGATGCTGGTCGCGTTGCCCTGCGGGTCGAGATCGACGACGAGGACCGAGAGACCGCGGTGGGCCGCGGCGGACGCGAGGCCAAGGGTCAGGCTGGTCTTTCCCGTTCCGCCCTTGTTCGCGAGGATGGCCACTGTTCTCATGGCGCCATCATGCCCGATGGGGACGACATTTCATTCGACTGCGCGACAAGTTCGGTCATGCAATGCTCCCGAAACACGGCCGTTCTACGGTTCGCTGGTGGAAAGGAGGCCCATGCCCGCCAAGGCCCTGCCGTTCGATGAGATGCTCGTCGAGGGGAAGCCACGCGCGACCCACGCCGAGCTCCACGCAACCCTGACCGAACTCGGGCCCGTCGGCCTGGCCGAGCGCGCTCGGCAACGCGATGCCTACCTCGATCGTCACGGCATCACCTTCACCCTCGGGGAGCGCGAACGTCCCCTGCCGATGGATCTCGTGCCCCGGCTCCTCAATCAGGACGAGTGGCGGCAGGTCGAGTCTGGCGTCATTCAGCGGTTGCAGGCCCTTGAGTTGTTCCTCTCCGATGTATACGGACGCGGCGACGTGCTCAAGGACGGCATCATCCCGCGCAAGCTCGTCACGTCATCGACGCACTTCCATCGCCAAGCCTGGGGGCTCGAGCCCGCCAACGGCGTGCGCATTCACGTCTCCGGCATCGACCTGATTCGCGACGAGCAGGGCGCCTTCCTCGTACTCGAGGACAACCTCCGCAATCCGTCGGGGGTCTCCTACGTCCTCGAGAATCGCCGCACGCTCGCCCACGTCCTTCCCGAGGTCTTCGCCCGACACCGGGTCAGCCCGGTCAGCGAGTACCCAGAACGCCTCCTCGAGGCCCTTCGCGCGTCGGCACCCGCTGACATCGCCGACCCAACGGTCGTGGTTCTGACCCCGGGCGTCCACAACTCAGCCCACTATGAGCATGCCTTCCTCGCCCGGCACATGGGCGTCGAACTCGTCGAAGGCCGCGACCTCTACTGCCGTGACCTCACCGTCTGGATGCGCACCACGGGCGGCCCGCGACCCGTCCACGTGATCTACCGCCGCATCGACGACGAGTTCCTCGACCCGGTGCACCTGCGCCCCGACAGCGTCCTGGGCGTGCCGGGGCTCATCAACGTTGCCCGGGCCGGCCGCGTCGGCATCGCGAATGCCATCGGCAACGGCGTTGCCGACGACAAGGCCGTCTACCCGTACGTTCCGGCGCTCATCAGGTACTACCTGGGCCAGGAGCCCGTCCTTCCCAACGTCGCGACCTACGACCTCTCAGACCTCGAGCAGCAGGAGTACGTC
>WLND01000267.1 GCA_009726075.1 Actinomycetota bacterium | reverse complement strand
TTACCCAGCCGAACACGAAGGCGACTGGCAGCGCTGCGAGAACGGCAACGAGCGGCACCGCCACGAAGAACCCAAGAATGGCTCGATCAATAGGGCTCGGGGGTTCGGTGCTCGCGGATTCGCTCAGGAACGGACTTGCGGGCGCAGTGCTCGTCTGGTTGCTGATGATGTGTGCCTTCCGCGCTCGCGCGATGACCCCTGGAAATGTTGACTCCAAGAACGGAGTTCGATGATCGTACCCTGCGGTCAGCAGCTTCAGGGACGATTCCCATGTCAATCAGCGCAACGACCCGGCGAATCGGCATTTCACCGCGCCCATGGGCGTACGACCAAGTACGCCGCCTCGCCCGTCGGCGCGATTGAAGACCCGGACGCTCCTACTTGGTCGCCGTGATCTGGGTCGTGCCCTGCGACGCCGTGTAAAGCCCGGACCCCTGCACTTCCGCCATGAGGGAATAGGTGGCCGCGGTCGAGAATGAAGGCTTCGCTTGCGCGACCCCTGACGAATCGGTGAGCGCCGAGCCGATCTGAGTCCAGGCGCGGGTCGTCGAAGTCCGGGAGAAGAACTTCACCGTCATCCCCGCGAATTTTCCGCCGAAGGCCGGGGTCACCGTCGCCGACAGCGTCACCGCGGTCGCAACACGCACCGACCCTGCACTCGATGCGAGCACCGTCAATGTCGCGACCTTCGTGATCGATATCGATCGAGTAACCGGGGTGGCACTTGCGTAGGTGGTCGAGCCCGACTGACTCGCAGTCACCGAGCAGTTCCCTGAACTCACAGGGCGCAGGGTCGTGCCTGACACCGTGCAGACTGCGGATGGGCTCGCCGTGAAGGTGACCGGCAGGGAACTTGATCCCGTTGCGCTGAGCGTGTAACTCGGCGGCAGTCCCATCAGGCTCGTTGGGGCCGTGAAGGTGATCGTCTGGGCTGCCTTCGTAACGGTGATGCTCTTCGTCAGGGTCGCCGGGCTCCACGCGGCATCCCCGGCCTGCGCCGCGGTGACCGTGCACGTGCCCGCAGCCACCACACTCAAGGCAGAACCCGACACCGTGCAGGTCGTCGTCGTCGAAGACGTGAACACCACCGGAAGCCCGGACGACGACGACGCACCAAGGGTGTACGGCGACTGAGCACGCGTGAGGGAGGTTGGCGGGCTGAAGGTGATCGTCTGCGCCGCCTTCCTGACAGCGACCGAGGAGCTAGCAGTGAATCCACCGTCGGCAGTCCGAGCGGTGATGGTGGCCGATCCCTCAGCGACCGCAGTCACAATCCCGGACGTGCTCACGGTCGCAACCTGATCGCTTGAGGTCGCCCAGGTGACGGACTTGTTCGTCGCAGTGGACGGCAGCACTGCAGCCGACAGGGTCTGCGTCTGACCCGGCGTCAAGGCAACGGTGGACGGCGAAAGCGTGACGCCGGTGGCCGTGACCGTGGATGTCACGGTCACAGCCGACGAGGCGGCAATCCCGCCATCGGTGGTCGTCACCGTGATCGTCGCACTCCCGGCAGCAATCGCGGTCACGACACCGGTCGCGCTCACCGAGGCGATGGAGGCACTCGACGAGGCCCACGTCACCGCGGGAGTCGTCGCATTGCTCGGGGCGATCGATGCCGACAGAGATTGGGACTGGCCAACGTTCAAGCTCACCGAAGTCGGGGAAACCGTCACGCCGGTAACGGGCACAGTCGTGGACCCGCCGCTCAGCAGCGCACCCGCATTGATGATGCCCACACCGCAGGTCTTCGCAGGGTCGGGATCACAGACCCCGCCGGGGAACGGGGTGTACATACCGGCTGCCTTGATCCGTGCCTCGACTTGCGCCGGGCTCAGGGAGGGATTCTGGGAGATCATGAGGGCCACCACGCCCGAGACATGCGGGGTCGCCATGCTCGTCCCGCTGTACGAGGCGTACGACGGCGTGCTCGGGGTGGTCGCACCGCTATTCAGCGTCGACAGGATCCCGACGCCCGGCGCGGCAATATCGACGAGTGACCCATAGTTCGAGAACGAAGCTCGCTTGCCGTTGTTCCCGACGGCCGCAACTGCAATCACGCCTGAGCAACTCGCCGGAGTGAAACCTGCAGTGTCCGCATTGCTATTCCCAGCCGCGACCACTATTACCGTTCCTCTGGCAATCGCGGCAGTGATCGCGGTCTGCTCGGCAATGCTGCACGCGCTCCCGCCGCCAAGGGACATGCTGATCACTCGTGCAGGTGTCGGGTTCGCCGGAATTCCAGTGATCGCCCCACCCGACGCCCACGTGATGCCTGCCACGATGTCCGACGTATAGCCTCCCCCGGTGCCGAGGACGCGAACCGGCTGCACCTTGACGGAAGGGGCTACCCCCGCGACGCCCTCACCATTGTTCGCAATCGCAGCGATCGTGCCGGCAACGTGCGTTCCGTGCCAACTGCTCGTGTACGTGGACTCCCAGTCGCCCGGGTCGGCAGGGTCGGCATCGCGTCCGTCACCATCGTTCGACACTGCGGTGTCAACGATCATGTCGTAGCCGCCAACCGTCTGGCCGGCCAGATCCTGATGCACGGTAATGCCCGTGTCCAGGACAGCGACCACCACAGATGGCGACCCCCTCGTCACCGCCCAGGCCTCGGGAGCGTGTATTCCGTAGGCACCGTTCAGGCCCCACATTTCGCCACTCGCGTACCGAGGATCATCAGGGAACGTCGCCGCGAGTACCGGAACGAAGTAATCGGGCTGCGCCCACTTCACCCTCGGGTCAGCAGTCAGTTCCGCCGAGATGGCGCGAGCCGTGTCCTCGTTCACCGCCTCGGAGATCTCAACCGTGCGCATGCCGATACCAAGCGGCTTGTCCGGAAACAGTGCCACGTCCGCGACCGCATCCGAGCCCGTCGCGCGCCCCGGCGCCTCTGCCGTGGGCACCCCGGGCTCATAGGCGACGATGAGACGCTGGACCTCAGGCTCCTCGCCCAGTGTTGGGGTTGCGAGAACTGGCTGGGAAGCCTCCGACATTCCGACCTCATTCACCGCCCTTATGGTCAGTGAGTACTCAACGCCGTTGTCGAGGGCCGCAATCGTCGTCCCGTTGCGACCCGCCGCCACCTGGACCACCCGATCACCTGGACTCAGCGTGATGACATAGCTCGTCACGGCAGGCGCACCCGGGTCCGGCGCCTCCCAGCTGACCGAGATCTTCGAAATCCCTGGTTGAGCGCGGAGTCCCCGAGGGACCGCCGGGCAAGGCGCGCTCGATGAGGCCGTGACGGATGCACTCGGGGACCCACTCGCGGATGCGCTTGCTGACGGCGACGCACTGTCAATGGCGGGGGGCTGCGCGGACGTCGATGCGCTCGGACCAGGACCTGACGTGCTCGATGCGGATACCGCCGTTGCCAAGGCCGTGGTCGCAGCATTGGCCAATGCGATGGTGGCCGGTGCTGCTTCGGGAACGCAGGTGGGCAGTGCCAGGGACTTCGAGAGTGCCAGCTTCGACCCGGCGATAGCACCCTTTGCACCAGCTGACACGGCTCCGGCGGACGCGCCTGCATCCGAGTCAGGGGAACTCCCGCACCCAGTGACGAACACCGCGATCGCTGTCGTCAGCGCCAGGAGTCCCGGAAGGCCTCGGCGGGTCCTGCTCCGTCTGAATTCAGTCACTTCGACTCCTGGGCCAATGTGGGAAGAAAGGCTGAGGGTACGCCCCTCGTGATCCTCGTCTCCCTGGACAGGAAATAAACGTACTTGCCCTTATCTACGGGGCCGAGAGCAACGGTCCCCCGACGAGCCCATGAGCCCACGAGCCCACGACGAGCGACCGCGGAGGCGCGCACGACGGCGTTCTCGCGGAGTTCCCTGCGTCAGCGAGCACCCGTGATCGAAGGAGCCCTTCGGATGCATCCATTCGTCAACGATGCTCCCGGGGGTGGGATCGAACCACCGTTGACGGATTCAAAGTCCGCTGTCCTGCCGCTAGACGACCC
>WLND01000266.1 GCA_009726075.1 Actinomycetota bacterium | reverse complement strand
GGATGAGCCAGCGCGGGCCCAGCGAGCCCGACGGCAAGCAGTGCGCCGCTTGCCGCGGCCACCGCCCTGATTGCGGATTTCTTCATTTCGACCTCTTTCTCGACCTCGAGCAGTTCATGACGTGGCGAACATCTGGGGGTCCGGGCAGCAGATTCGCACGGCTCGGCCGCCGACGCCGGCTCCACGGTGGGTATCGGCTGGTCAGTGACCAGAACCGACCGGTCACCGCTCGCCTGCCGCCCGCCGCCTGCCGCCTGCGAAGCCCAAGCAGCGTCACCGCCCCCGTGACCGACCCCGGCACCCCCGCGTGCGGAGCCCCACCCACCCCAGGGTTCACACGAGAACCAACCGTCCCGCCCAGGGCCTGGCCGCTCCCGTCCTCCGCCCCAGACGCACCCCGGATGACGACGATCGCGCCATTGCACGGACCTTCATCGATATTCGAGGTGCACCTGGCTGCGTGCCGACGCCATCACGCATGGGGCGGTCCGGGGACGTCGAGCGCGGTCGCCGTCCAACAGGCGTGGGTGCGCAGGCCTGGCATCCGGCACACTCAGGTCATGGCAGCACGCCGCTACACCCCACCTCGAGACTGGGTCGCACCCGGCAATGAGTGGCCGAACGGGCCCTTCACGCACGACGCACCGGTCTACGCCCTCGTCACCGCCGCCATCGTGGCCCGCTATCGCGCCTCGGTCGGCGACCGAAGCCTGCGTTCGGTCGCACGGGCCGCTGGGATTGATGCAACAAGCCTGGGCCGCACGCTCGCCGGCGAGACCGTCCCCGACGTCCACACCGTCGCTGTGCTCGAGATGGCCCTCGACACCGACCTGTGGCCCGCCAGGTCCACACTCCGTGAGCACACTGAGAGCCGTCCACCGCTCGATGGCGTGGACACCTGACCGCGGCGCGTGTGGGCTAGAGGTACCAACCCACCCCGGAGGTGCCCCATGCGATATCCCGAAGGCCAGTTCAGCTGGATCGAACTCATGACCACGAACGTCGACGCTGCCCGCTCGTTCTACCGAGACCTCCTCGGCTGGGACGCCAAGGACATGCAGACCCCAAACGGCCCGCCCTACACGACGTTTCTGCTCGACGGGCAGATCGTCGCCGGCATGGGCACGCTGCCACCGACACTGCAGGCGGCCGGCCTGCCGCCGATCTGGACGTCCTACGTCAACGTCGAGAATCTCGAAAGCACCATGGGTCGCGCCACCGAAGCGGGCGGCAGGATCCTGATGGAACCGATGGACGTGACGCCGGAGGGCCGCATGGCAACGATCGCCGACCCGTCCGGTGCCGTGCTGGGCCTGTGGCAGCCCGACCACCATCAGGGCGTCGATGTGCTCGACCGGCCCGGAGCCCTCGCCTGGAACGAACTCCAGACTCGCGACCTGGCGCGGGCAACTCGGTTCTACGCCGCCGTCTTCGGATGGACGTGGTCGGAGGCATCGGATGACTACTTCGTGGCCTCCCTCGAGGCCAAGGAGGGCCACGACAAGAGCGTCGCCGGCGCCATGACGATGCCCCCGGCCGTACCCGCGGAGGCCCCGAGCTACTGGTCGATCTACATCGCCGTCGAAGACTGCGATGCCGCCACGCGGCGCGCCTGCGAACTCGGCGGCGCCGAGTTCCTGCCGCCGATGGCCATGGGAGACATGCGGTTCAGCGGCATCGCCGACCCCACTGGCGCAATGCTCATGCTCCTGACGATGCCCGACTAGAACGCACCGGATTCAGGGCGCTGGCCGCTCAGTCGCAGGACTGAGCGGCCAGCGCCCTCAGCGTCGCCTTGTCGGCATCGGTGAGTCCGCCCTTGCCCGCGAGCCACTCGTCGAACATCACCGTGGATTCGTCCTCGTCGTGCCCCAGCCCCATCGCATGGCCGAACTCGTGCGCCATCAGGGCGAATCGATCCTCGGGGTCGTAGCCGCCGATACCGGTGGCCGCAGCCAGGTCCTCGTAGTCCATGACCACCGAGCCGGTCGTCGCCCGCTTGCGGCCCGTGCCGTCCTCGAGCCACGAGAGCCACGACTCGGCGACCCGCCGGCTGTCAGCCAGACTCGGCCGCTGGTAGCCGCCTGGATCGTCAGCACTTTCATAGGTGATGACGATGTCGACTCCGTCGATCGTGGGCAGGACGCCCGGCTCATGGGCGGCCCTTCCGGGCTTCGTCGCCACGTACTTCAATCGGTACCCGGTCACATCGGAGAACGACGCCACCACCCGCTGCCACCGCCCTACCTCGCCCTGCCGGGCCACCCCGGAGGCCTCGATGTTCGTCCGGTCGATGGTCCAGCGAATCGGCTGACAGGTTGACCAGTGGGCGGCTGTCGCCGGATCGTTGCCACCGCTGAGGAACGGCGAAGGGGCCCGGCCGTCAGCACCGAGCCGGCTTCTCTCGTGGGCTGCTCCAGAGACCGTCACCGGGCCAAGGCCCGGACCGACGCCGGTCGCCAGGCTGATGCTCAGGACCGCAAGAAGGGTGGCCGACGCTGCAAGCAGCGTGCGCGCAAGGAACACCATCGGACACCCCCGATCCGTCGACTGCCGGCCTGGCAACCTGTCAACGATGCGTGGGGGCAGCGGCGGACCCTAGGGTCGTTTGATCGCAGGGTCATAGGACCTATGGCCAGCGCCTCACGGCAGCCCCTGGGCTGCCCGGTCCGCGATCCGATCAGTGCTCGGTCATGACGTACGGTGGACGCATGCGACCACGAGTGATCATCGGCCTTGCCCTCGCGTCCGTCGTCGCGGCCAGCCTCCCGGCCGCCACCGCCGCAGCGGCGACTGCGCCCACCTCGGTTCCGCGTTGGTCGATGATTCCGATGTCGAAGGACGCCGGCGGCGATGGCTTCATCGACGGCGACGGCGGCGTTCCGTCGGCCGGGGCCCTCAGCATGACCCCCTCGTCCACGTTCGTCGGCCAGGGCAACGGCATCGCGCAGCCCAATGAGCGACTCATCGGCGGCAGCCTGTCGTGGTACCTCGACAAGGCCGGCTACCCCGTCCGCCTTGATGCGTGCGGCTCGAGCGGCGATCGCTACACCTGGACGATCACCGGGCCCGACGGCGCATCGACCACGACCGCGGAGCGCGCGCTGAAGAAGAAGACCTGCGCCACCACCGTGCTCCTGCCCGAAGGCCAGCAGACCCTCACCCTGCGGGTGACGTCCGGCAAGAAGAACGCGATCAACACGGTCGTCGCGACCGTCTCGAACATCCTCATGGTCGCCCTCGGCGACTCCTACGCCTCCGGCGAGGGAAACCCGCGAAACGTCGATGCGTGGCTTTCCGGTGGTGGCCTGTTCGCGTCCTTCAGTCCCTATTGGGACGACGACCCGTGCAATCGCAGCACCCGCGGGGCTCCCGCGCAGGCGGCCCTCGCACTCGAACAGTCCTCCCCCCTCACCTCCGTCACGCTCATCGACGTCGCATGCAGCGGCGCCACGGTCGCTGCCGGGGTGCTCGGCCCCTACCCGGCGGCCGGCCAGAAGCAGAGCCAGATCGAGCAGGTGCGGCAGCTCGCAGGCGGCCGGGCCATCGACCTCGTCACGCTCTCGGTCGGAGGAAACGATGTCGGATTCGCCGCCGTCCTCACCGCCTGCGCAACCGACGCGAACTGCCCCGTGAGCCCGCCGCCGAACGGAGCCCTCGCTGGATACCCAACCGTGCAGGCAGGCGTGCAGGCTCGCGTGGCGCAACTCCCTGCGGCCTACGCCCGCATAGCCGGCTGCCTCGGCGGCGCGTCATGCAGCGCAACAGGCGCCGGCTCCTCGACCGCCCCGCTGCTCATGGCACCCGGAGCCAAGGTCCTGGCAACGATGTACCCCGACATCACCCGAGCCGCCGACGGTGCGCCCTGCACCTACCTCACCTATCGCGCAGCCAACATGCAGTGGGCGCGCGACACCATCCTCGTTCCCTCCCCTGCGGCCGCCTACGACTACGTGACCACAGCTCG
>WLND01000265.1 GCA_009726075.1 Actinomycetota bacterium | reverse complement strand
ACTGGTCGCCTCCCTTGGCGGACTTCTTGGCCTTCGTGGCGGGCGCGTCGGTTGCGCTGCTGTAGACGTGGTCGATGAGGCCGTAGGCCTTTGCATCCTCAGCGGTGAACCAACGGTCGCGATCAGAATCCGACTCGATGGTCTCGAGGGTCTGCCCGCTGTGGCTGGCGATGAGCTCTGCCATGCGCTTCTTGATGAAGAGCATCTGCTCGGCCTGGATCTTGATATCGCTTGCCGTTCCGCCGATACCGCCGAGGGGCTGATGCATCATGATCCGGGTGTTCGGCGTTGCGTAACGCTTGCCTGCCGCGCCCGCGCAGAGCAGGAACTGCCCCATCGAGGCTGCCAGGCCCATCGCGATGGTGGTCACGTCATTGGGGATGAGCTGGATGGTGTCGTAGATGACCATCCCAGCCGTGATCGATCCACCCGGCGAATTGATGTACAGGGTGATGTCCTTGTCTGGATCCTCTGCCGCAAGGACCTGAAGCTGCTTGGCGATGCGGTTGGAGTTCTCGTCGCGCACCTCGCCCTCGAGCCACACGATGCGCTCACGCAGCAGTCGCTCGTCGAGCATGTCGCCGAATCCCGCCATGCTGCCGCCAGCACTGCGAGAGCCCGGGCTCTCGATTCCGAAGTGGGTCATGCCGCTCACCGAACCTCCTGATTGAAGACAGTCATTGGACCATAACGTGGCGAGGGCCCGCGGGCTTCCCCGCAGACGCCGTGTTCGCCCGGAGCCAAAGGCCCTGGGTCTTAGGCCTCGTCGTCCTGGCCAGCGAGTGCTGCGAGATCGGGCATGCCGGCCATCGGGTTCAGCTCTGCATCGAGGGCCTTCAGGTCGACGATGTTGCCGTCTGCATCGACCACGGTGGCCTGTTCGAGCACCGTTGCCAGTGCCTTCGCCCGGCGAATGTCCTGGATGGCCATCGGAACCTGTCCGGCCTCGACCAGCGCCTGCGCGAACGCCTCCGGCGCCATCCCGTAGCGGGGGGCCTGCTGTACCAGCCACGCGGAAAGCTCGGATTCGCCGACCGCGACCTCGGAGGTCTCGGCCACCTTGTCGAGAACGAACTGGCGCTTGAGCGCGACGCGTGCCTGCTCCTCCACCTCGACCCGGTGCTCCTCGCCGCTGTCGTGCCCGTCCTCGAAGTGCGACGCGACCTCATCGGCGATCGCCGACTCCGGCAGGGGGATGTCGATCTCATCGAGGAGCACGTCGAGAACCTTGTTGCGTGCCTCGGCGCCCTGCTCCAGCTTCTTGAGGCGGACGACGCGCTTGGCGATGTCGTCACGCAGCTCGGCGGCCGTGTCGAATTCGGACGCCATCTGGGCGAAGTCGTCGTCAAATGCGGGGAGCTCGCGCTCGCGCACGGCCTGCACGACGACATTGACCGTGAGGGGCACGCCTGTCCAGTCGCCGTTCTCCGGCGTGAAGACGAAGCTGCGCACGTCATCCTTGGACGCGCCACGGACCGCGTCGTCGAAGCCGGGAAGCATGCCGTCGGTGCCGAGCTCGTACGACATCGCCGCGCCGGTGAGATCCTCGATCGGATCCTCCTCGGCGGTGTGGCCGGAGATGTCGACGAGCAGGACGTCGCCGTCGACGCTGGCACGGTCGACCTCGGTCAGGCTGGCGAAGCGACCGCGCAGGCTGTCGATCTGGGTCTCGATGTCGGACTCCTGCGGCTCTGCGTTCGCGACCTCGACACGCAGGCTGGCGAACTCGGGCAGGTCGAACTCGGGGCGCACATCGACCTCAGCCGTGAAGGTGAGGTGGACGCCGTCCTCGATCTCGGTGACCTCGACCTCGGGGCGGCTGACCGGCATGACGTTGTGGGTGCGAAGCGCCTCGTCATAGGCCTTCGGCACGGCATCGTTGACGGCCTCGTCCAGCACCGCGGCGCGGCCGAAGCGCTGCTCGATGATCCGGGCTGGGACCTTGCCCTTGCGGAAGCCCGGGATATTCACCTGCTTGGCGATGCGCGCATACGCGGCGTCCAGGGAAGGCTTCATTTCGTCAAAGGGCACCTCGACCGTGAGCTTGACTCTGGTCGGGGAAAGGGTCTCGACGTCGCTCTTCACTTTTGTTCCGTCTCCTCGGTTGATCGAACCTCCGGGACGAGAACGCCGCCCGGAGTGGCGGCGATCACTCGAACCAGATGGTCGGGGCGGGGAGATTCGAACTCCCGATCTCCTGCTCCCAAAGCAGGCGCGCTCGCCACGACGCTACGCCCCGCGTTGGCCCTGAGAGTCTAGAGGCTCATCAGGGCGCCAGACGAATCCGCCACCGGCTCAGGTGGCAGTCGTCGCCACGACGGCCGGTTGCGGCTGCGTCGGCGTCGGACGGCTGCGGCGCACGGTGCGCACGAACAGCGACATCACGACCGCCACGTAGGCCACCCAGCCAATGATCTCCAGCGCGGTCATGGCCGGGGTCACATTGAGCATGCCGCGCACGAGCGTTGCCGGTACCCCGGCCGGATCGACCGTCGATGTGAGGTCGAGGGCGTACTCGTCCATGCCCGGAAGGATGCCCACCTCCTGGAACTCGTGGATGGCGTACCGCAGCACGCCGGCCGCGATGACGACGAGCGCCAGGCCCGTCCAATAGAAGAGTCGACCGAGGTCAAGCCGGACGGAGCCGAGGTACATGAGCACCCCGAGGCCGACCGCGAGTGCGAGGCCCAGGAGTGCGCCGACGGTCGGCGCGACCCGCTCGCCGGAGGACTGCATGCCCGCCCACAGGAACAGCGCCGTCTCGAGGCCCTCGCGGATGACGGCGAAGAACGCGACGAGGGCGAGCGCCCAGCCGCTCTTGGCAAGCGCTCGATCAACCTCGCCATGCAGGTGGCCCTTGATCGCCCGGGCATTGCGTGCCATCCAGAAGATCATCCACGTGATGAGCCCCACGGCGGCGAGGCTCGTCACTCCGGCAAACACTTCGGCCGCCGAGTCGGAGAGCGACGCGGTCGTGAAGGTGAGGAGCGCTCCGGCCCCCAGGGACAGTGCGACCGCCAGGCCCACGCCCATCCACAGGCGTGGCAGCAGCTGACGCTGATCGACCTTCACGACGTAGGCGACGAGGATCGCGACGATGAGAGCAGCCTCGAGGCCTTCTCGGAGGCCTATCAGGAAGTTGGCGAACACGACGCTCCTCGGTGAGGGGACCCTTACTTAGGGTCGGCTAACTCAGGTTAGCCTTACCTGACGTCGGGGGGAAATCGAGGAGGTGTGCCGTACGACACACCGGGCGCACAGAGGCCGCAGAGGCAACGGGTGCATGGCACCCTGCCTTCGTCGCCTAGACTCATGGGGCGCGCGCAGCGGCACGCGGGTGTAGCTCAATGGTAGAGCCCCAGCCTTCCAAGCTGGCCATGCCGGTTCGATCCCGGTCACCCGCTCGATGACCACCACGAATGCAGCAGACGCCCAGCCGGACCCGTCCGACACCTCAGACCCCGAGGCGACCCTGATCGCCGAGGGTGCGCCGGACCACGACCTGCTCCGCGGCCGCCAGCTCACCCTCGTCATGAGCGCGCTCATGCTCACGCTCTTCCTCGCAGCGCTCGACCAGACCATCGTGAGCACCGCGCTGCCGCGGATCACGAGCGATCTCGGGGGCCTCAACCAACTCGCGTGGGTGGTCACCGCCTACCTGCTCGCGTCGACCGCATCGACCCCGATCTGGGGCAAGATCTCCGACATCTACGGCCGCAAGCCGATGCTCCAGATTGCCATCGTCGTGTTCCTCGTCGGGTCGGTCCTGGCCGGCGCCGCCCAGTCGATGGAGTGGCTCATCGTCACCCGCGCGATCCAGGGCCTCGGCGGCGGCGGACTCATGGTGCTCGTCATGGCCGTCATCGCCGATGTCATCCCGCCACGCGAGCGCGGCCGGTACACCGGCCTCTTCGGCGGGGTCTTCGCCATCGCCAGCGTCGCCGGCCCCCTGCTCGGCGGCTTCTTCGT
>WLND01000264.1 GCA_009726075.1 Actinomycetota bacterium | reverse complement strand
GGACGTCGGCGCCCATGATGGCGCCCATGACGAGCAGTGAATTGCCCATGTTGTACCGGGCATCGCCGACGTAGGCGTACGACAACTCGCTGCCCGGGGCGTGCTCGCGCATGGTCATGAAGTCTGCGAGCATCTGCGTTGGGTGCCACTCGTCGGTCAGGCCGTTGAAGACCGGAACCCGTGAATACTGAGCGAGCTCCTCGACATTTGAGTGGGCCGCGCCGCGGTACTCGATGCCGTCGAAGAGCTCGGCCAGGACCCGCGCCGTGTCGGCGATCGACTCCTTGTGACCGATCTGCGAGGTCGACGGGTCAAGGATGCTCACGTGCCCGCCCTGATCGCGCATCGCGATCTCGAAGGAGATCTTCGTGCGCGTCGAGGTCTTCTCGAAGATGAGTGCCAACTGCTTGCCGATCAGCCGCCTCGACTCGGTGCCGTCACGTCGTTGCGCCTTGAGATCGGCAGCAAGGTCGAGCAGCGAGTCGAGTTCGGCTTCGGTGAAGTCCGACTCCTTGAGGAAGTCACGTCCGAGAAGATTCACCCAACCAACGGTAGTGCCCGACGGATCAGGCGATCCCGAGCACCCGCGGCGAGACAGCCTCTGCGATCTCTCGGGCCGCGACTCGGGCGCCCTCGCCCTGAGCCCGGGGGTAGTGGCGGGAGTCGAGGCGGGCGTAGATCTGCTCGCGCTCATCCTCGGACAGGCCGCCCCAGACGCCGTAGGGCTCACGGGCACGAACGGCGTAGTCGGCGCATTCAAGCCGGACGGTGCATCCGGCGCAGACGATCTTCGCCGCCCGGTCTCGCTTGGCGCGCGCAGACCCACGTTCGTTCTGCGGGTGGAAGAAGAGCAGGGGATCGGTCTCGCGGCAGGCACCGTGGTCCTGCCAGAACCAGCGTACGTCGCTGGGCACTTGGGCTAATGGTTGTTGGGGCATGGCTCGAAGGTATTGCCCAGCATGACCGTCTCGTATGGTCGAAGGTCCCAACTCTTTCGGACGTTAGGCCTCGGATGTATCGCCGGACGAGAGGGACGACCGCAGCGCCTCCATGTCGACAGCACGGACGGCTTCGACGAGGCTGGCGAGGTTGGGTGCGGGCAGGGCCCCGGCCTGGTTGTAGACGACGATGCCGTCGCGAATGGCCATGAGGGTCGGAATCGATGAGATACCTGCGGCAGCGGCCAGGCCCTGCTCGGCCTCGGTGTCGATCTTGGCGAAGAGGATGTCGGGGTTCTGGGTGGCGACCGAGTCGTAGACGGGGCCGAACGTGCGGCACGGGCCGCACCATGCGGCCCAGAAATCGACGAAGACGATCGGGTTGTCGCTGATCGTGGCGGCGAAGGTCTCCTCGGTGAGGTTCACGGTTGCCATGTGAATACCGTACGGGGTGTTCCAGCGTGAATCCACCGGGCGAATGGCCGGACGCACTGTCAGCGGGGCGAAATAGACTCGTCCCATGAGTCGAACAGTTACCCGAGCCAGCACCCCGCTTGAGTCGCCCGGGCTCTCCGGCGGAACCCTGCTTGAGGAGCGCACGGAATTCACCGGCGATGACGGCGATCACGAGCGCTTTGCGCACTACGTCGAGAAGGCCAAGATCGTCGAGAGCGCCGTCACCGGAACCCCGGTCAAGGCACTGTGCGGCAAGGTGTGGATCCCCAACCGCGATCCGTCCAAGTTCCCGATCTGCCCCGACTGCGTGAAGATCCATGCCGAGCTTCCGCGCGGTGGTGGCTCGGGGAAGGACTCCTGACGACCGACAGCAGCCACCCGCTCCCGCATGCCGCGAGCACCAGTCTGCTGTCGTCGACCTTCCGACCGTTGACGATCGGCATCGTTTCGGTCGTCACCTTGGCTGCGTTCGAGGCGATCGGCACGGCCACCGCCATGCCCGTCGTGGCCCGCCAACTCGACGCCCTGGGCGCCTACACGTGGGCGTTCAACGCCTATACCGTGGCCTCGCTGCTCGCCATGGTCATCGCGGGCCTGCGATGTGACTCGACGGGCCCGCGCGGACCGATCATTGCCGGCATCGCGGCATTCGCGGGCGGGTCCATCGTCGCGGGAGCTGCAACCTCGCTGCCGATGTTCATCATCGGGCGCGCGGGCCAGGGCGTCGGCAGCGGCAGCGTGATCGTCGGCCTCTACGTCCTCATTGCCCGGGCATATCCCGAGACATTGCGGCCCAAGGCCTTCTCGGCGCTGGCGGCGGCCTGGGTCGTCCCGTCACTCGTCGGGCCCCTCCTGGCCGGCTGGCTGGCCGACTCCGTG
This sequence comes from Actinomycetota bacterium, assembly GCA_009726075.1. Lineage (GTDB taxonomy): Bacteria > Actinomycetota > Actinomycetes > S36-B12 > S36-B12 > WLND01. Next base: position 1,703 of record WLND01000264.1, on the reverse strand, counting down.
AGCTGGCGGCTCGTCTTTTGGATCGTGCCGATCCTCGTGATCGCGCCCCTGCTCCTCCTGCGTCCGCATCTGGGGGCCTACCAGGCCGGGAGCCCGAATCCACAGGCCCGACAGCGGGTCATGGCCGGGATTGTCGCGACCGTAGGCCTGCTCGCCCTCCAGGACGGCCTTGGAAGGATCACCGTCGTCGGCGCCGCCGAGGGTGCCATCGGCCTGGGCCTGATCGTGGTCGCGAGTCGAGCGCTGCTTCCCGCGGGTGCGCTCCGCTTCGCCCGTGGGCTGCCGACCACGGTGATGATGCGGGGCCTGATCGCAGCGGCCTACTTCTCGTCCGAGGTCTTCATCCCCCTCGCCCTCGTCGAGGTCAAGGGAGTGAGCACGACCTTCGCCGGGCTCGCGCTGGCCTTCGGAGCCGCGAGCTGGGCCGTTGGCTCGTTCGTCCAGAGCAGGTTCAGCGGAACGACCGACCGCTCGCGGACGGTGCAGATCGGGGCAGTGGCCATCGTCCTTGCCATCGCCTCCCTTCCGCTGTGCCTGCTGCCGTCGGTGCCGACCTGGACGGTGGCCGTGTCATGGTCGGTCGCAGCGCTCGGGATGGGCCTCGCGACGCCATCGATCTCCGTCCAGACCATGCGACTGTCGCCGGAGGCCGACCAGGGCCTGAACTCCTCCGCCCTGCAGATCGTCGATTCGGTGCTCGTCGTGACCGGCACCGCGGTGGTCGGGATCGTCTATGCGCACGCCCTCACCAGCGGCGGGGTCACGATCGCGACATACGGCACGATCTGGATCGGGTCGGCGCTCCTTGCGGTGGCCGCCGCCTGCCTCGCCCCACGCATGAGGCCCCTGCACGGGTAGGAGACAATGCTGCCCAGCCCCGGCGCCCGGCCGAGTCTTGATCGAAGGAGCCAGCGATGCCATCAGCACGGATGCGCCGCACCATTGCCCCCGCTATCGCCTTGGCCGCGACGACCCTGATGCTCGCCGCGTGCGCCCAGGAGTCGACCTCCACGACCGCATCATCGGCTCCGGCAGCAGCCGCGTCGAGCGCAGCCGCCAGCGAGGCGGCCGCCGTCGACGAATGCGCTCCGGAGAACCTGACGACCATCGACGCCGGCAAGCTGACCGTCGGCACTGATACCCCGGCCTACCCGCCCTACTTCTCCGACGACGACCCCAGCAACGGCGAGGGCTTCGAGTCCGCTGTCACCTACGCGGTTGCCGAGGGCCTCGGGCTCAAGCCGACCGACGTCGTCTGGCAGGTCGTTCCGTTCAACAGCTCGTACGCCCCGGGCGATAAGGCATTCGACTTCGACATCAATCAGATCTCCATCACCCCGGAGCGCCAGAAGGTCGTCGACTTCTCGGACGGCTACTACACGGTCAACCAGGCCGTCGTCGCCCTCAAGGGATCCCCGATCGCCAACGCCACGTCGGTCGCGGAGCTCCAGGGCGCCAAGCTCGGTGCGCAGGTCGGCACCACGAGCCTCTCGTTCATCACCGACGTCGTGAAGCCGACCGCCGAAGTCCAGGTGTTCAACGACACCAACGACGCGAAGAACGCCATGCAGAACGAGCAGATCGATGGGCTCGTCGTCGACCTGCCCACCGCTTACTACGTGACGGCGGCCGAGATCGACAACAGCAAGATCGTCGGGCAGTTCCCCGCGCAGAAGGGCGGCGAAGAATTCGGCCTCCTGTTC
>WLND01000263.1 GCA_009726075.1 Actinomycetota bacterium | reverse complement strand
GGAGGCCGTCACGATCCCGCTGCCCGTCTGGGCGATCATGCGGATCCTGGGCCTCGACGACACGTACCGCGACGACCTGCGCCGCTGGTCGGACTCGTCCAACGCCTCCCTCGGGGGCAAGCTCACCGCTGAGCGCTGGATCGAGACCGAGCGCGACGTCCTCGAATACCAGCAGGTGATCTGCCGCGAACTCGACGACCGCCGCGCGCAGCCGCGAAACGACCTCCTGAGCACCCTCGTACACGCCGAGCCCGGCGAGACCCCGCTCACGAACGCCGAGCTGGTCTGGCTCATCCGCGAACTCATCGTCGCCGGCAACGAGACGACCATCCGAGCCCTTGCCGACATCCTGCTGAACCTCGATGCGATGCCGGGGGCCTGGGATCGCCTGCGCGACGATGAGCAGTTCCGCCGCGGGGTCGTCGAGGAGGGCATCAGGCTCGCAGCCCCGGTCATGGGCCTGTGGCGCAAGGCCATGCACGACACCGAACTGGGCGGGGTTGCAATCCCCAAGGACAGCACCCTGTTCCTGGCATTCAGTTCAGCCAACCGCGACGAGTCGGTGTTCGCCGAGGCCGACACCTTCGACCCGCTGCGCGAGAACGTGCGCGAGCACCTGGCCTTCGGGCATGGGATTCACGTCTGCGTCGGTGCCGGGCTCGCTCGCATCGAGGCGATGTCGGCGCTGCGCGCGCTCGCGAACAACGTCTCGGCGCTCGAGGTCGTCGACCGAGGAGCCTTGCGATACGGCCCAAGCTACGGCCTGCGCGGGCTCACGGGCCTGCCCGTCCGGGTGCGTCGTCGATGACCCCGTCCGAGATCGTGACCGCCCTCGTGCTGGCCTGCGAACGACGCGATATCGACGCCGTGCTCGCACTCGTCACCGACGACATCGAGTACGACAACGTGCCGATCGGCAAGGCGTACGGGCCGGAGGGGGTCCGCACGGTGCTCACGGGAGGCATCACTCAGGCCGCCGAGCGCATCGAGTGGGTCGTGCTGAACCAAGTGGCGGCGGGCGACACGGTCATGAACGAGCGCGTCGACCGGTTTCTGGTGAACGGCGTGTGGATCGAGATCCCGATCGCTGCGGTATTCAGGATTCGAGACGGACGAGTCTGCCTGTGGCGCGACTACTTCGATCTCGAGACCTACCGCAGGCAGCGCCCGGCCTGACCGGGCGCGGCGACCGCTAGCTCGGCAGTTTGCGGAAAATCGGACGCGGCAGCGACTTGAGCCCGGCCATGACGTAGCGCAGGGGGCCGGGGGCGTACACGGTCTCCTTGCCCTTGCGCAGGGCGCCAACCACGATCGCGGCCACGACGTTGGCATCGGTGGTCATCGGCGCCTCCTTGAGACCAGCGCTCATCTTCGTGCGCACCATGCCGGGCCGTACGACGAGCACATGCGCGCCCGAGCCGTGGAGCGCGTCGCCGAGGCCCTGGGCGAAGGCGTCAAGACCCGCCTTGGTCGAGCCGTAGATGAAGTTGGAGCGCCTGGCTCGGTCGCCCGCCACGCTGGAGAAGACGACGAGCGAGCCGTGACCCTGCTTCTTCAAGCGCTGCGCCACCCGTAGGCCCACGCTGACAGCGCCCGTGTAGTTCGTGGTGGCAATGTCGACGGCGAGGTCGGCGTCAGCCTCGGCCTCGTCCTGATTGCCGAGGATGCCGAAGGCCAGGAGCGTCACGTCGATGTCGCCGGCGTCGAAGATCTCGTTCACGAAGGCCGCGTGGTCGGTCGTGTTCCTGGCGTCGAAGTCGACCGCGGTCACGCCGAGGATGCCGGCAGATGTCAGGGCCGCGACCGCCTCGTCGCGCGCGGTTGACGGCCGCCCGGCAAGGACGACCCGGCGGATGCGATTGCGGGGCAGCGCCATGACGGTCTCGAGGGCGATCTCGCTGGTACCGCCGAGCACGAGCACTGACTGGGGCTCACCAAGGGCATCGTTCACAGGGACAGTCTCCTTGCTAGGTCGGACGTGAACAGGCCCTTGGGGTCCATCCGGTCGCGGATCGCCTGCCACTCGGCAAGGCGTGGGTAGGTGCGGGCCAGCATGTCGGGCGACTGCCGCGAATCCTTGGCCAGGTACAGGCGTCCGCCGGCACCGGCCACGAGCTCGTCGAGCTGGTCGAGGGCCTGGCCGAGGCCGGGCACGCTCGCCGGGACGTCGGCTGCGAGGGTCCAGCCCGGTTGGGGGAAGGACAGCGGGCCCGCGTTGGCCGGCCCGAATCGCTTGAGGACGGTCAGGAAGCTCGGCGCCCCGACCTTGCGGAGCTTGCGCAGGGCCTTGCCCACGATCTCGCTGGCGCTGTCGGGCACGACGAACTGGTACTGGACGAAGCCACCGGGGCCGTAGACGCGGTTCCATTCCTGAACGAAGTCAAGGGGGTGGAAGAACTCGGCGATCGGCTGGAGCTCGGCCTCACGGCGCTTCGGGGCCTTGCGGAACCAGGCTTCGTTGAAGGCCCTGACGGTGAGCTTGTTGAGCAGGCCACCGGGCACGAACGCCGGGGCAGTGGCCAGGACCTTCGGGTCGTAGGCGAGCGCGCTCTGCCTGTCTTCGGCCGGCAGCTGGTCGCTCGGTGCGTGGTCGCCTCGCGTGATGACCCCGCGGCCGCTCGGGTGCATGCTGTCGATCCAGGCGACGCTGTAGCGATACCGGTCGTCGTTGGCGATCATGCTTTCCATGACGTCGTCGAGGTCGACGGCGCGCTCGGTATCGACGCTGATGAGCGAGCTCGTGATCGGGATGACGTCGAAGGTCGCGTCGGTCATGATGCCGGTGAGGCCCATGCCGCCGACGGTCGCCCAGAACGATTCGCGAACCTCGGCATCGCCTGCTGGCGCGAGCTCACGTCGGTGGCCCTGCCCGTCGACGATGCCGAGACGCTGCACGTGACTGCCGAAGCTGCCCTCGAGGTGGTGGTTCTTGCCGTGGACGTCGGCCGCGATCGCGCCGCCAACGGTGATCATGCGCGTGCCCGGAGTCACGGGGACGAAGAACCCGGCCGGCACGATCTGCTTGAGGATGTCGTCAAGGCTCGCACCGGCACCGGCCGTCACGGTGGCCGCCGCTGCATCGAGTTCGATCGACCCGAGACCCTTGAGGTCGAGGACGGTTGCCCCGCCGCTCTGCGCCGCATCGCCGTAGGAGCGGCCCAGCCCGCGGGCGAGGATGCCTCGTCCGCCCGCCTCGGCGACCGCCTGCTCCACGTCGCCCACCGATGCCGGGCAGTGAACGGTGGCAAGGCTGGGCGCGGTGCGGCCCCAGCCGGTGAGGAGTTGCTCGCCTTGAGCCAGACGCAGGGGTGACACGGCTGACATGGTCATACTCCTAGTGCGCCGAAGCCGAACAGCACAACCCAGGCTGCGCCGATGATGAGAAGCACTCGGTCCTTGAGGACGGCTTCCTCAGGCGCTTCGGCATCGCCCCTGTCGATGACCACGCCGTATCGCAGGATCGCGAGGACGAACGGCAGGACGCTCCACTGGGCCCACGGCAGGGTCGATGGTGCGGCGCCCACCTCGAAGGCCCACAGGCAGTAGGCCGTGATGCAGACTGCCGCGGCGGTCGCCCAGACGAAACGCAGGTAGCCCAGGGTGTAGCCGGCCAGGCTGCGCCGCGTGGTGCGATCAGGGTCGGTGGCGGCGATCGAGCCCTCGAGCTCGCTGTAGCGCTTGCCGGCCGCCATGAAGAGCGACCCGAAGCCCGCCACGATCAGGAACCATTGCGAGATCGGCAGGTCGGACGCGACTCCGCCGGCGATGGCGCGCAGCAGGAACCCCATGGCGAGCAGGGCGAGCTCGATGACCGGCTCATGCTTGAGCAGCAGGGAGTACGCGAGGGTGAAGACGAGGTAGGCGAGGACGACGCCGGCCAGGGCGGGCCGAATCGACAGGGCCAGGCCCAGCGAGGCTGCCGCCAGGACTGCGGCGGCGGCCCAGGCGACCGAGGCCGGGAGGTGCCCGGCCGCGATCGGTCGGTGGCG
>WLND01000262.1 GCA_009726075.1 Actinomycetota bacterium | reverse complement strand
TCGAGGCACCGCACCGCCTGCTCGCGATGCTCCAGGCGCTGGAGGCCGGTCTCGGCTCGACGCGGCAGGCGGCGGTATGCCGCGAGCTGACGAAGACGTATGAAGAGGTGAAGCGCGGCACGCTGGGCGACCTTGCCGTGTGGGCCGACTCCAATGTTCGCGGAGAGATCACGGTGGTCGTGGCGGGCGCGAGCGACGTCGAGCAGCGGGAGGCAACGGGTCTGGTGACAGCGGACGACTGGGTGGCAGCCGTCCGCGCGTGCGAGGCAGCGGGTACCGATCGCCGAGCGGCGATCGCCGAAGTCGCGAAACGAGCGGGGATCCAGCGGCGGTTGGTCTACGACGCAGTCGTCCAGTCGAAGGCTTCCCCGCCGTAGAATCGGCCTATGGCTGAGCAGGGATCAAAGGCGTTCTATCTCACGACGCCGATCTACTACGTGAACGATGCCCCCCATATCGGCCACGCGTACACGACAACCGCAGGCGATGTCCTGACCCGCTGGCGCCGTCAGCGCGGCGAGGACGTCTGGTTCCTCACCGGCGTCGACGAGCACGGAACGAAGGTGCAGCGCGCGGCGGACGAGGGCGGGGTCACGCCTCAGCAGTGGGTCGACCGTCTCGTTGCCGACGAGTGGCTGCCGGTGCTCAAGACGGTTGATGCGGCCAACGACGACTTCATTCGCACGACCGATCCGCGCCACGCTGCCGCCGTCCAGAAATTCTGGGAGGTCGTCCGAGACAACGGCTACGTCTACGCGGCTCCCTATGCCGGGCCGTACTGCGTTGGCTGCGAGGAGTTCAAGCTCGCCGGCGATCTCGTGGCGGGCTCCGGTGAGTTCGAGGGTCAGCAACTGTGCCCGGTGCACGGACGGCCGGTCGAGCAGGTCGAGGAGGACAACTGGTTCTTCAAGCTCTCGGCCTTTGCCGATCAGCTGATCGCCTACTACGAGGCGAATCCCGAGACCATCCAGCCGGTGAGTGCCTACAACGAGGTGATGTCCTTCCTGCGGCAAGGGCTCGTCGACATCTCGATGTCGCGTTCGAGTGTGAGCTGGGGCATCCCCCTTCCGTGGGACGAGAAGCAGGTCGTCTACGTCTGGTTCGACGCCCTGCTCAACTACGCGACTGCGGTCGGGTACGGCGCTGACCCGTCCAGTGATCTCGGCCAGCGGTTCGCGCGAACCTGGCCCGCCGACGTGCATCTCGTAGGCAAGGACATCCTTCGCTTCCACGCGGTCTATTGGCCGGCGATGCTCATGGCCGCGGGTATTGACGTGCCCCGCAAGGTGTTCGCCCACGGTTGGCTGCTTGTCGGTGGCGAGAAGATGTCCAAGACGAAGCTCACCGGCATTGCCCCGAGTGCGATTATCGATCACTTCGGGTCCGATGCATTTCGCTACTACTTCCTGCGCGCGATCCAGTTCGGCCAGGATGGCTCGTTCTCGTGGGAGGACATGTCGGCGCGCTACACGGCCGAACTTGCCAATGGCCTCGGTAATCTTGCCTCGCGCGCCACGGCGATGGTCAACAAGTACTGCGAAGGACTGTTGCCGGCTGCTGGTGAGCTGACGTCCGCCGAGATCGGACTTCGCGACCAACTTGCCGCCGTCACCACGCAGGCCGACGACGCGATGGTCGCACTGGACTTCTCCACCGGCATCGTTGCGGTGAAGACCTATATCGATGCGGTGAATCTCTACGTGACCGAGCAGGCGCCGTGGGTGCTCGCAAAGGACGAGGCGAACAACGAGCGACTCCACACGGTCCTGAACACGATTTGCGAAGCCCTGCGCGGCATTTCGGTCCTCTACTTCCCGTTGATGCCCAAGGCCATGGTGTCGCTGTGGTCCCAGCTCGGTGCCGACGTTGCGATCGGCCCGATCGCCGAGCAATTGATTTCGGACGTTGCCTCGTGGGGCCAGCTGCCGGCAGGCACCGTCGTCACCAAGGGCGAGTCGCTGTTCCCCCGGCTCGACGACGCGGCCTGAGCATGCTGACGCCCCCGATGCCGCTGGCCGCGCCGGTCATCGACACCCACTGCCATCTCGACATGCGCGAGCGGGGCCGCGACGGCACCGAGCCGGCTGAGCCCGATGAGCTGATCGCCCTCGCCGCTTCGGTCGGGGTGACGAAGGTGGTGCAGATCGGGTGCGACGTTCACTCGGCGCGCTGGTCGGTCGAGATGGCGCAGGGCAGGCCCGACGTCGTCGTTGGGGTCGCGCTCCACCCGAACGAGGCACCTCGAATCTTCGAGTCGGGCGGTCAGAAGGCTCTCGACGAGGCCTATGCCGTGATCGCCGGTCTGGCGACTGACCCGGTCGTGCGGGCGGTGGGCGAGACCGGCCTTGACTACTTCCGCACCGAGGGCCCGTTGCGCCAAGTGCAGCAGGCGTCCTTTCGGTGGCACATCGCCCTGGCCAAGAAGCTGGGGAAGGCCTTGGTCATCCACGATCGCGATGCCCATGACGATGTGATGGCGGTTCTCGATTCCGAGGGCGCGCCTGCCACGACCATCTTCCACTGCTTCAGCGGCGATGCGCAGATGGCAGCTGCCTGCGCCGAGCGGGGCTGGTACATGTCGTTTGCGGGCGTGATCACCTTCAAGAACAACGACGCCCTGCGAGAGGCGCTCATGGTCGTCCCCGACCATCTCCTGCTCGTCGAAACCGATTCCCCGTACCTCACTCCGGTGCCGCATCGCGGCCAGACCAACGGCTCCTACCTCATGCCCCACACAGTGCGGTGCATTGCTGAGCTCCGAGGCATCGACGAGGCGACAGCGTCCAACCTCCTCTGGGTCAACGCGCAGCGAGCCTTCGGCGAGTGGTGAGCGACCCGGGGGCCGACGACGCCGCTGAGCTGCTCGGCGCCCGCGAGATCCGCGAGCTTGCCGCCCGCCTGGGTGTGAAGCCGACGAAGCGACTCGGCCAGAACTTCGTCATCGATCCGAACACGGTGCAGCGCATCGTGCGCTCGGCAAACCTCCCGCCCGAGGCGTGCGTCCTCGAGGTCGGGCCGGGACTCGGGAGCTTGACGCTCGCTCTGCTCCAGCAGGTTGCCCACGTGGTCGCGGTTGAGATCGACCCGGTGCTCGCGGCGCAACTGCCCGTCACCGTTGCGGCACATCAGCCGGCGCGAGCAGGGCACCTCACCGTGATCGAGGCCGACGCGATGCGCATTCACGCGTTGCCGAGGGACGTCGATGCGCTCGTGGCGAACCTGCCCTACAACGTCGCTGTCCCCGTCCTGCTCACCCTCCTCGATCGCCTGCCCTCGTTGCAGACCGCGCTGGTGATGGTGCAAAAGGAGGTGGCGGAGCGGCTGGCTGCCCTGCCCGGTACGAAGGTCTACGGCGTGCCGAGCGTCAAGGCCCGCTGGTACGGCGATGTCGAGTACGCAGGAAATGTGTCGCCCCACGTGTTCTGGCCCGAGCCCAACGTCGACTCCGGCCTGGTGCGGCTGCGTCGAACGCCGCGGCCCGATGGCGCCTCGACTCGGCAGCAGGTGTTCGCAGTCATCGACGCGGCGTTCGCGCAACGTCGCAAGTCGCTCCGTGGGGCACTGTCGGGCGTGGCGGGCTCCGCTGATGCCTCGGAGCAGGCGCTGCGAGCCGCCGGGATTGATCCGCGCACGCGCGGTGAGGAGCTCGTGGTCGAGGATTTCATCCGATTGAGTGATGCCCTGAACGTGTCGAGGTAGTAGGCCGTCGCCTCGCGGACGGGCGCTGTTCTGAGGCGGTCAGTTAACGTCGGCCGCGTCGAGCGCATAGCCTTTCGGGGTGGCGTCTGCATCAGTGACCGTGCGGGTCCCCGCGAAGGTGAACCTCCAGCTTTCGGTCGGGCCCGCAAGACCGGACGGCTACCACGAGCTCGCAACCGTGTTTCACGCGGTTGGTCTCTTCGATGATGTGATCGCCCGGGAGGCCAGTGACGGCGCGGGCACCTCGCTCACCATCTCAGGTGAAGGGGCCGGCAGCCTGCCGCTGGACGGGACGAACCT